>JALZAO010000098.1 GCA_030948305.1 Pseudomonadota bacterium | reverse complement strand
CGCATTTGGGGCGCGGTGGAGCGATTGCGCACGGAGTCGGGATCGCCGCTGCCGCCCAAGGATCGTCCCGTCTACGACCGCCGCGTGGCCGCGGCTCGCGCGGCGCTGGGAGATGACGCCGCCTTCGACCGGGCCTGGCAGGAAGGCCGTGCCTTGACGCTCGAGCAGGCGATAGAGCTCGCTTTGGAGGAGACAGTCGAGCACCCATGACGATTACACCGCAGAATGTGCGGTCGCAGGTTCGTCCGTTCGACCATTGAAGCGGAAGGCAGGTTAGTTTGAAAGGAATCAATCGGCTTCTCTGTTGTGCGATCTGCGCGTTGGTTTTGAATCCAGCCTTTGGCCAGACATCCGACAGCGATCCACGCACGTATGCGGTGCTCTCCCTGATCGGCGACAAGATAAATATCGTCGGCCATCAAGCGGCCACGGGCAGCAAGATAGACCGAAATCGGCAGGTATCGCTCGCAGTCGATCATCGCGCATTGGACAACACGGCGGTTCAGGCTGCGATCAATGCGATCAAGCGTCTCGACGCGCGCGCAGCGACGGTGGGACTGACCTCCAGCAATGCAATGCTCTACGAGCTGCAAAACGAACTCTTCGAGCCGCAGGGTCGGTCCGCTGCACTCCTCGCAGACATCAAGGAATTGGTTCAAAGCCAGAAAGCTACCCACCTGGTTCTGATCACCAAGCACCGAGGCGATGCGTTGCTACGTTTGCAAAATTCGTACACAGGCAGTGGCAAGATCGAAGGAATCGGGTTTTACATGGATGCCGACCTCCGCACGAAGCGGACGGACACGTATGCGTCAGGCCACGGATTCCTGGCGCCTTTTGCCTATATCAAGCTCACGCTGGTCGACGCAAAGACCATGGAGGTCATCCGCGAGCAGACAGTCGAAGAGACCACGACGCTGTCGACAGCGCGCGCCGAGGGAAGCCTCAATCCGGCGGACGTGCTTACCGCGGCGCAGAAGGCAGCCGCGCTGCAGGCCATGATCCGCAGAGCGATCGCACGCGCGATGCCGGATGTGCTCAGGACAAAATAGCGCTCCAACCCGCGATGGCAAAGGGCTAAGACGCCTTCAACGATGTTTGAAGTCAGGCTTGCGCTTGTCGACGAACGCGCGCATGCCTTCCTTCTGGTCTTCCAGCGCGAACGTGGAGTGGAATTCGCGCCGTTCGAACAGTAAACCGTCCGCCAGCGACGACTCGTAGGCGCGGTTGATCGCCTCCTTGATTTTGAGCACTACCGGCAGCGAAAAGCCGGCGATTCGAGTCGCGACCGCGAGCGCCTCGTCGAACAGGTTGTCCGCGGAAACGACGCGCGCGACCAGGCCGGAACGTTCCGCCTCGGCGGCGTCGATCATGCGTCCGGTCAGGCACCAGTCCATGGCTTTTGCCTTGCCGACCGCTCGCGGCAGCCGCTGCGTGCCGCCCATTCCGGGCATGGTGCCGATGGTGATCTCCGGCTGGCCGAATTTCGCCGTGTCGGCGGCGATGATCATGTCGCACATCATCGCCAATTCGCATCCGCCGCCGAGCGCGTATCCGGCGACCGCGGCGATCACCGGCTTGCGCGTGTGCTTCACCGACTCCCAGGCCATGATGTAGTTGTCGGCATAGACTTTCTGATAGCTCCACTCGGCCATCGCGCCGATGTCCGCGCCGGCCGCAAACGCCTTGTCGTTGCCGGTGAGCACGATGGCGCCGATGTCCGGATCCGTGTCGAAGGCACCGAGCGCCACACCCAGCTCCGCGGCGAGCGCATCGTTGAGCGCGTTCATGCGCTGTGGTCGATTCAGGCGAACGATGCCGACGCGGCCTTGGGTTTCGATGAGGATGTTTTCGTAGGATGGATTCATGGCGGTTCCGGCGCTGGCTAGCGCTGATGAGGAGTAAAGTTCTTCGACAATCCTTCCCAGCAGCGGAAATACTCGTGCTGGAGCTGCGCCGATTCCAGCGCGAAGCGGGTTGGCCGAATCACCGCCCGCGTCTCGAACATGAACGCCATGGTGTCGGAGATGTGCTGTCCCTTCGAGACGTCCGCCTTCGACGCTTTGTCGAAGGTCTCCGCGTCGGGCCCGTGCCCGCTCATGCAGTTGTGCAGGCTCGCGCCGCCGGGAAGAAATCCTTCCGCCTTTGCGTCGTACGTGCCGTGAATCAGACCCATGAACTCGCTCGCGACATTGCGGTGGAACCACGGCGGACGGAAGGTGTGCTCCATGACCAGCCAGCGCGGTGGAAAGATCACGAAGTCCAGCGTGTCGACCCCAGGAGTGTCGCTCTGCGCTTGCAACACCAGAAATATCGATGGGTCGGGGTGATCGTAGCTGACCGATCCGAGAGTGTTGAATTTGCGCAGATCGTATTTGTAGGGCGCGTAGTTGCCGTGCCATGCCACTACGTCGAGCGGCGAATGCCCGATCTTCGCCGTCCAGAGATTGCCCATGAACTTCGCGACCAGCTCGAAGCTTCCCTCTTTGTCCTCGTACGACGCCTGCGGCGTCAAGAAGTCGCGGGGATTGGCCAGTCCGTTGGAGCCGATCGGCCCGAGGTCGGGCAGCCGCAGCAAGGCGCCGTAGTTCTCGCAGACATAGCCACGGGCGGTGGCGTCGAGCAGCTCGACGCGAAAGCGGATTCCCCGCGGGATGACGACGATCTCCTCGGGCTCGACGTCGATGCGTCCGAGCTCGGTCGCAAAACGGACCCGCCCCTGCTGCGGGACTATCAGCAGCTCGCCGTCGGCGTCGTAGAAAAAGCGATCGCTCATGGACGCGTTGGCGGTATACATGTGGATGCCGCAGCCGCTCTGCGCCGCGGGATCGCCGTTGCCGGCCATCGTCACCAGTCCATCGACAAAATCTGTCCGGGTCTGCGGCATCGGCAGCGGATCCCAGCGCAGCTGATTCGGCGGCGTCGGCACCTCGTCGAATCGACTCACGATGCGCGCGTTGTCGAGCTCGCGAAACGGTTGATGCATCGCGGCGGGCCGAATGCGGTACAGCCACGAGCGGCGGTTGGCGCCGCGTGGCGCCGTAAACGCCGTGCCCGATAGCTGCTCTGCGTAGAGGCCATACGGTGCGCGCTGCGGCGAGTTCTGACCGACGGGAAGCGCGCCCGTCAGCGCTTCGGTCGCGAATTCGTTGCCGAATCCGGACTGATAGCTCAACGCGGCGCTTTGCTCCGCGCGAGGCGACGCGCCGCTTTTGCGGCCGGTGGTACTGGTTGTCATCCCGCTCTCACTTATTGTCCACTGAGGTTGTCCACTGAGGTCGTTACCTGAGGATGTCACCCGCGTTCGGACTCGCGACTGCGCCGGCTTACGCTTCCGGCGCGATGTCCTGCCGCGCCGCTCGCATCGCCTCGCGCAGGACCGCACGATCGCCCACGTGGTTGGCGAGCAACAGTATCAGCTTGGCGTTGACCAGCGCGCTCTGCTGCTCCGAAAGATCGCGGTGCATGTCGACCAGCTCTTGGTAGAAGTCGTCCGGCGCCGGAATATTCGGCTGCGTATTTAGCGAACTGAGCGGCGTACCGAGCGGCGTACCGGGGAGCACATGCGCTGTCATGCTGCCACCCTCGTCTCGACGTAGGCTTGGCCTGTGGCACGCGCGATCGCCGCGCGCACCGATGGCAGCTCGAAGCTGCGCCAGCGGGCACACAGGTGCTGGTCCGGCCGGAACAGATAGCACGTCCCCGGCCTTCCGTCATAGCGTGCTGCCAAAAGGCGCTCGCTGTCGTCGATCCTGGATGCACCGGCCACGGGCTTGCCGCCAACCTGCACCACGTTGCACGAATCGGCATCTTCTGCCAATGCCTCTATTGCGTCTGCCGGCGCCGAAGCGTCGAACATCAGCAGCGTAAATCCTTCCTCCAGATACGAGAGCAGCCAGGCGCCGCGCGGCCCTTCGACGGGAGCATCGACCGCCGGTCCGCCAAGCGGTACCGCACCTGCAAACGACTCTCCGGCAGGGTCCAGGGTGGTGAGCGGAGACGCGTCGAGGTTGGTCGGCAGCGACAAGCGGCCGCTGTTGACGAGTCGGCGCGCGAAGGCGTGATGCTTGGCAAGCAGCAGCGCGGCGTCGCGAAACGCCCTGCTCGCCTCGCTCTTGGGCGTGATGAAGTCGGTGCTTCGCGTCGAGTGCCTGATATTCTCGTCGGCCGCGAACGTGCGCTCAGTGTCGTAACTGTCCAGAAGCGATTGCGGCGCCTGTCCCGCCATCACCAGCTCCAGCTTCCAGATCAGATTGTCGACGTCCTGGATGCCGCTGTTCGCGCCGCGCGCGCCGAACGGGGAGACCAGGTGCGCGGCGTCGCCCACGAACAACGCGCGGCCATGGCGAAACGAGCGCATGCGCCGGCACTGGAAGGTGTACACACTGGCCCACTCGATTTCGAATTCAGCCTTGTCCCCGAGCATCGCGCGCAAGCGCGGCATGATCTTCTCCGGCTTCTTTTCCTCGTCGGGATCGGCATCGGGGCCGAGTTGAAAATCGACGCGCCAGACATTGTCCGCCTGCCGGTGCAGCAGCGCCGATTGATGCCGGTGAAAGGGAGGGTCGAACCAGAACCACCGCTCGCTCGGAAAATCCGAGTGCATCAGCACGTCGGCGATCAGAAAGCGATCGCGGAACGCTTGACCCTCGCTTTCCAGGCCAAGCATGCCGCGGACCGGGCTACGCGCGCCGTCGGCGACGATGAGCCAATCGGCGTGGAGGGTGTATTCCCCTCCGGGCGCGGCGACGCGGATCGAGACACGATCGGCGTGCGGGGTCACCCCGACGACCTTGTTTTGCCAGCGCAGCTCGGCCTGGGACAGGCCCAGGCAGCGCTCGACCAGAAACTGTTCCACCCAGTACTGCTGCAGATTGATGAACGCGGGCCGACGGTGCCCGGCTTCCGGCAGCAGGTTGAATTGGTAGATTTGCTCGTCTCGGAAAAAGACCCTGCCCACGTTCCATTCGACGCCCTTGCCGACGATCCGATCTCCGCATCCCAGCCGGTCGAGAATTTCCAGCGTGCGCTTGGCCCAGCAGATGGCGCGCGAACCGACGCTGACGGTGTTGTCTTCATCGAGCACCAGCACGTCGATACCGCGTTGCGCGAGATCGATCGCCGCGCAAAGGCCGACCGGGCCGGCGCCGGCGACGACCACCGGCCAATGATGCGGCGTGCCGCTCGGCTCGGTCGGCGCGGCGCAGGAGTAAATCGGGTTGGTGTACGTCTTCACTGAACAAGCAACTAGCCTTCCAGCGACTCCCACATCGCCTTGTCGCGCTCCGCGGTCCAGATGCGCGGATCGCGATATTGCGTTGCTTCGTCGTACGCCCGAGTCACGTCGAACGGCAGGCAATGGTCGAAGATGACCCATTGTCCGAACTTCGGCTTGAGCATCGCGTACGTTTCCTTGTAAACAGTGCGCAGATCGTTTCCTGCCGCCGCGCTTCGCTTCACGGCGCTGAACATTTCACTGACGAATGCGCGCGTGCTCTCGACACCCGCCTTGACCTGGACCGGATTCATCAGCGACGCGCCTCGCCCCGGCACGAGCTTCAGCGGCTCGAGGTCGGTGATGGCGTCGAGCGTCGCCGGCCAGTCGGTCAGATACGCGTCGCCGGTGTAGGGCGTGGCGCCATATTCCACCAGATCGCCGGAGAAAAGTATCCGTTCCTGCGGCAGCCAGACGACGGTGTCGCCCTTGGTGTGGCCGCGTCCGAGCTGCATGATCTCGACCTGCAGCTTGCCCAGCCACAGCGTCAAGTGCTTTTCGAACACCAGCGTCGGCCACGTCAGGCCGGGAACCGACTCGACCGCACGAAAGAGCCGTGGAAACCGCTCGATCTCGCTTTTCATGTCGGCCTCGCCGCGCTCGACGATCAGGTCGTGGGTATCGCGGCTGGCGATGATGTGCTCGGCCTTGTACCCGGATGCGCCGAGTACCCGCACCGCGTGATAGTGCGAGAGCACGACGTACTTAATCGGCTTGCTGGTCACCTCGCGGATGCGCCGCACGACGTCCTGCGCCATGACCGGTGT
>JALZAO010000097.1 GCA_030948305.1 Pseudomonadota bacterium | reverse complement strand
GTGGCCCCAAATTGCTGAAGTCGGTGGCGCTTCGCACCATGCCGTATCCGGGCTTTCCGACCGACATGCAGGCGCAGCTGATGGCGCCGATGACCATCGCCGACGACACCGCGGTCATTACCGAAACCATTTTCGAGAACCGGATGATGCACGTGCAGGAGTTGAAGCGTCTCGGCGCGGACATCGAGGTCGAAGGCAACACCGCGATCATCAAGGGCGTGCGTGCGCTTACCGGCGCCACGGTCATGGCGACCGATCTGCGCGCATCCGCCTGCCTGGTCATCGCCGGTCTGATCGCGGAAGGGGAGACGGTGATCGACCGCATCTATCACCTCGATCGCGGTTATGAGCGGATCGAGGAGAAGCTCTCCGCGCTGGGCGCGCGCATCCATCGCGTGTCCTAGATGCGTGCGCCTTCGCCGGCGCGCTCGCCCGCGGCCGACTGCTAGAATGCGCGTTTGCGCGCAGTTGCGCTCAGTTGCGTTATACGCCCATGGCCATGCTCACTATCGCGCTGTCCAAAGGTCGCGTCTTCGACGAGATCTTGCCGCTGCTCGCCGCGGCGGGCATCGCTCCGGCCGAGGACCCCGAAACCTCGCGCAAGCTCATCATCGACAGCAACCGTCCCGACGTTCGATTCATCATCGTCCGCGCGTCGGACGTGCCGACCTACGTTCAGCGGGGCGCCGCCGACTTAGGCGTCTCCGGCAAGGACGTGCTCCTGGAGCACGGTGGTGAGGGGCTGTATCAACCGGTCGATCTCGGCATCGGCCGCTGCCGGATGGTCGTCGCCGCGAAAGCCAGCTTCGACTACGAGGGTGCGATTAAGCGCGGCGCGCGCCTCTCGGTCGCGACCAAGTACGTGATGACGGCACGCGAGCATTTCGCGGCCAAGGGCATGCATGTCGACCTGATCAAGCTCTACGGATCGATGGAGCTCGCGCCGCTGGTTGGGCTTGCCGATGCCATCGTCGATCTCGTCAGCAGCGGCATGACGCTCAAGGCCAATGGTCTGGTCGCGGTGGAAGAAATCATGGCGATCAGCGCGCGCCTGATCGTCAATCCGGCGGCGCTCAAGCTCAAGCGCGACAGCGTCCAGCCGGTGCTCGACGCCCTCGCCCGAAGCGCACGGAGCGCGCCAGGCAGCGCGGACGCTCCCAGCACCGCCAGGGTTCCCAGCAGCGCCTGACTGCGGTGACTGAAATGCGCCGCCTCGATTCGTCGGCCGCGGATTTCGCCGCGGCGCTTGCTCGGCTGACGGCGGTCAATACCGCCCATGACGAGGCGATCGACACCTCGGTCGCGAATATCATCGTCGATGTGCGGGTGCGCGGCGACGCCGCCGTGCTCGAATACACTTACTTGTTCGACCGCGTCAAGGCGCCCTCGGTCGCCGCGCTGGAGCTTGGGCCCGCCGCCTTCGAAGCGGCGTTCGATGCTCTGGGCGCCGAGCAACACAACGCGCTGGTCACCGCGGCCGAGCGGGTGCGGACCTACCATCGGCATCAGCGCGTCAAATCGTGGTCGTTCACCGAAGCCGACGGCACGCGTCTCGGCCAGCAGGTCACAGCGCTGGACCGCGTTGGAATCTATGTCCCGGGCGGCAAGGCGGCCTACCCGTCGTCAGTGCTCATGAACGCGCTTCCGGCGCAGGTCGCGGGAGTGCGCGAGATCGTGATGGTTGTGCCGATCCCGAACGGCGCCCCAAGCCCGCTGGTGCTGGCCGCGGCGCACGTCGCCCAAGTGACGCGGGCGTTCACGATCGGCGGTGCGCAGGCGATTGCCGCGCTCGCCTACGGCACCGCGACGATTCCGGCGGTCGACAAGATCGTGGGACCGGGCAACGCCTACGTCGCGGCGGCCAAGCGCAGGGTGTTCGGCGTGGTCGGTATCGATATGATCGCCGGCCCTTCCGAGATCATCGTCATCGCCGACGGCAGCGCAAACCCGGATTGGATTGCGATGGATCTGTTTTCCCAGGCTGAGCACGACGAAGCCGCGCGAGCCATGCTGCTGTCGCCCGATGCGGGCCTGATCGACGCGGTCGCGAAGAGCATGGCGCGCCAGCTCCCGGCCATGGCACGCAAGGAGATCATTGCGGCATCGCTCGCCAGCCGCGGCGCCCTGGTGCAAGTGCGCGATCTTGCCGAAGCCTGCGCCATCGCCAATGAGCTTGCCCCGGAGCATCTCGAGTTGGCGGTCGCCAAGCCGGAGGACCTGGTTGCGAAGATTCGTAACGCCGGCGCGATCTTCGTCGGCCATTTCAGCTCCGAGGCCGTGGGCGATTACTGCGCCGGACCCAACCACGTGCTGCCGACCGCGCGCAGCGCGCGCTTTTCGTCACCGTTGGGTGTGTACGATTTCCAGAAGCGCACCAGCGTGATTGCGGTTTCGCGTCAGGGCGCCCAAACGCTCGGCCGCCTGGCGTCGACGCTGGCGCGCGGCGAAGGATTGCCGGCGCATGCGGCGAGCGCCGAGTATCGTCTCGACAAATAACTCCAGAGAGGGGAACCGTGGCCAGGATTTATGCGATGTACAAGCATCCCGCCGATGCAGCCGCTTTCGAGCGCTACTATTACGGCGTGCACGTGCCTCTGGCGAAGACCTTGCCCGGGCTCACGGGGTATGAAGTGACTCGCGGAAAGATTGCCAGCGTGGGTGGCGGGGCGGTGCCGTATCAGCTGATTGCAACGCTGACTTTTTCGTCACTGGTCGCCATCAACGCCGCGCTGGTTTCGCCCCAAGGCCAGGCGGTCGCGGCAGATTTGGGCAATTTCGCCACCGGCGGCGTCGACCTGTACATCGCCGATACGGAAAATATATGACCGATGGCGGACGTGGCACTGCGGCAGAGGAGACCGTCGCCAGCGTCGTTCGACCCGAGATCCGCGCGCTTTCCGCTTACGCCGTCGCCAAGCTCGATGCTGATGACAACACCAACGCGTGGGTAAAGCTCGATGCGATGGAGAACCCTTATTTGCTGCCGGACGCCGTCAAGGCGCGGTTGTCCGACGCGCTCGCGGGCGTGGCGATCAACCGTTATCCCGACGCGGGCGGCGAAGGAGCCAAGCGCGCGCTGCGTCGCGCATTGGCGATTCCTGAAAGTGCCGGACTCTTGCTCGGCAACGGCTCCGATGAGTTGATACAGATCATCGTCGCGGCGCTCGCCAGGCCCGGTGCCATGGTGCTCGCGCCCGACCCCTCGTTCGTGATGTACCGCATGGACGCCTTGTACGCCTCGACGCGCTTTGTCGGCGTGCCGCTCAACCCGGATTTCAGCGTTGACCGCGGCGCGATGCTCGCGGCGATCGAGCGCGACTCTCCGGCAGTGATCTTTCTCGCCTATCCCAACAATCCCACCGGCAATCTCTTTGCCGATGCCGATATCGAAGCCATCATCGAAGCCTCGCCAGGATTGGTGGTGATCGATGAAGCGTACTACGCGTTTGCCGACGCGAGTTTTCTCGCCCGCGTACCCGAGCGCCCCAATCTGCTGGTCCTGCGCACGCTGTCGAAAGTCGGCATGGCCGGCATCCGGCTGGGCTACGCCGTCGCGGCGCCCGCCTGGATCGCAGAGCTGAACAAAGTCCGTCAGCCGTATAATGTGAATGCGCTGACGCAAGCCGCGGTCGGGGCGCTGCTCTTCGACACGGGCTGGATTGCCGAGCAGGCTCAAACGATCCGCGCCGAACGCGCGCGGCTTGAATCCGCGTTGGCGCGACTGCCGGAAGTTCGCGTGTACCCGACGCAGACCAATTTCGTGCTGGTGCGCGTGAACGACGCAAACCGAATTTTCGACGGCCTCAAGGCGCGACGCATCTTGATCAAAAACCTGCATGGCTGGCATCCGCTGCTGACAAACTGCCTGCGAATGACCGTGGGCACGCCGGCGGAGAACGATTTGCTGCTTTCGGCGCTGGCCGAGCTCGATCCCTCACTGGGGTCAGCCAGTGGGTCAAGCCGCGGGCCGACCCAGTGACCAGCTCGTTGAAAACGGCGGCAACGGGCGCGGCGCGTACGGCGCGCATCGAGCGCGTCACGCGCGAGACTTCGATCAGCGTCGAGGTGAATTTGGACGGCACCGGCCGCGCCCAGCTTGCCACCGGCGTGCCTTTTCTCGACCACATGCTCGATCAGGTTGCCCGCCACGGGATGATCGACCTCACGGTTTCGGCCAAGGGCGATCTGCACATCGACGGTCATCACACGGTCGAAGACGTCGGCATCACCTTCGGCCAGGCGGTCAAGCAGGCGCTCGGCGACAAGGCCGGCTTGACGCGCTATGGTTACGCCTACGTGCCGCTGGACGAGGCGCTGTCCCGAGTCGTGGTCGACCTATCGGGCCGTCCCGGGCTCGAATATCACGTTTCGTTCACGCGACCGATGATCGGTGCCTTCGATGTCGATCTCACGCATGAGTTCTTTCAGGGCTTCGTCAATCACGCCTTGGCGACGCTCCATGTCGACAATCTCCGCGGCGACAATGCGCATCATCAGGCGGAGACGGTATTCAAGGCTTTTGCGCGCGCGCTTCGGATGGCGGTCGAGCTCGATCCTCGCGCCGGAGACAAGGTGCCGTCGACCAAAGGTGCCTTATAGCTGGATCAGGCATCAGGGGATCGGAATCAGGCATCAGATATGGGCTTCGGAGCACCGCGGCTAATACGGAGAGTGTTGTTTTTTCCCTGGATTCTGATTCCTGATTCCTGATCCTGATGCCCGATATCGCCGTCGTCGACTACGGAACGGGCAACCTGCGTTCGGTCGCCAAGGCGCTGGTGCACGTCGCGCCCGAGCGCACCATCGTGGTGAGCTCCGATCCGGCGACCATAAAGAGCGCGAGCCGCGTGGTGCTGCCGGGCCAGAGCGCGATGCCCGACTGCATGCGCGCTCTCGACCGGAGCGGTCTGCGGGAGGTAGTCATGGAAGTTGTCCGCGACCGGCCGTTTCTGGGCATCTGCCTCGGCCTGCAAATGCTGTTCGATAACAGCGAGGAAGGACCCACTCCGTGTCTCGGTGTGCTCCCGGGGCGTGTCGTTCGATTCCGCGATAACCGGATGCAAGACCCCGCCGGGCGCCGGCTCAAGGTTCCGCACATGGGTTGGAGCCCGGTGGCCCAACAGCAGCGCCATCCCTTGTGGCATGGCATAGCCGATCACACAAGATTCTACTTTGCGCACAGCTATTACCCGGTGCCGGGTGACAGCCAAGTGACCGCCGCATCGGTCGAATACCCGGCGGCGTTTACTTGCGCGATTGCAAGCGCTAATATCTTTGCCGTGCAGTTCCATCCCGAGAAGAGTCATAGCGCCGGACTCCAGTTGCTTGCCAACTTCGTCACCTGGGACGGCCGCGCCTAATACTATCCGCGCATTACCACGGTGGCGTCTGAAGCAGTCGCACACCCGCCGACATGCAGATCATTCCCGCGATCGATATAAAGGATGGTAACTGCGTCCGCCTGAAGCAAGGTGAGATGCAGTCAGCCACGGTATTTTCCGAGGATCCGGCGGCGATGGCCCGCCATTGGTGCGATCTCGGCGCGGAGCGACTGCATCTTGTCGATCTCAACGGCGCTTTTGCCGGCAAGCCCAAGAACGAGATGGCGATTCGCGAGATCGTCAGCGTCATTGGCGAGGAGATCCCGATCCAGCTTGGAGGAGGGATACGCGATCTCGACACCATCGAGCGCTACCTCGATGACGGTGTCACCTTCGTCATCATCGGTACGGCCGCGGTGAAAAATCCGGGGTTTTTGCATGACGCGTGCTACGCGTTTCCCGGCCACATCATCGTCGGGCTCGACGCGCGTGAAGGCAAGGTAGCGACCAACGGCTGGTCGAAGATGACCGGGCACGACGTGGTCGACCTGGCCAAGAAATTCGAGGACTACGGTGTCGAGGCGCTGATCTACACCGACATCGGACGCGACGGCATGCTCACCGGCGTCAATATCGAAGCCACTGCCAAGCTCGCGCGCGAGCTCAGGATCCCGGTGATCGCCAGCGGCGGAATCAACAGCTTGAAGGACATCAAGGAGCTCGCGAGCTTCGAAAGCGAA
>JALZAO010000096.1 GCA_030948305.1 Pseudomonadota bacterium | reverse complement strand
GTATTTTCTCTCCAATGATCGGGTAATGCTCGATGAGCATTACGCGGCGGCCGCGCCGGCCGGCCTGGGCAGCGCACATCATGCCGGCAGCGCCGGCGCCGATCACAATGATGTCGCACGACGCGGTGCGCGCCGCAGTCAATGCCCGGAGCGCCTCATGCGCCACTCGCGTTCCGCATCACGAACCTGCCACGCTCACGGCTCGAAGAATTCGCGTACCTTGTCGAACCAGTTCTTCGCACGCGGGTTGTGCGCGCTCGGATCCTCCGCGTTGATCGCCTCGAACTCGCGCAGGATCTCCTTCTGCCGCAAGGTAAGCTTCACTGGCGTCTCGATCGCGACATGGCAAAACAAGTCGCCGTAGCCGCTGCTGCGTACGCCCTTGATGCCTTTCCCGCGTAATCGAAAAACCTGCCCGGTTTGCGTCTCGGCAGGGATCTTGATCTTGGCGTGGCCGTCCAGCGTTGGGATCTCGATTTCGCCGCCCATGGCCGCGGTCGCAAAACCGATCGGCATCTCGCAGTGAAGATCGTTGTTCTCGCGCTGGAAGACCGGATGCTCCTTCAGGTTCACGACCACATAGAGGTCGCCATGAGGGCCCCCGTTCAATCCTGCCTCGCCTTCACCCGAGAGTCGGATGCGATCGTCACGATCGACTCCGGCCGGTATCTTGACCGACAAGGTCTTGCTCTTTCTGATGCGGCCCGCGCCGCTGCAGGTCGCGCACGGCTCGGGCACGATCTTGCCGGTGCCGTGACATTGCGGACACGTTTGCTGGATCGAGAAAAAACCCTGCGAGACGCGCACCTGCCCCTGACCGTTGCACGTCGGACAGGTTTTGGGCTGCGTTCCCGGTTTGGCGCCGTTGCCATGGCACGTCGCGCACTCCTCCATCGCCGGAATGCGGATCTTGGCTTCGGTGCCGCGCGCTGCTTCTTCGAGCGACAGTTCGAGATTGTAGCGAAGGTCGGCGCCTCGGAAGACACCGCTGCCGCGACCGCGGGCACCGCCCTGGCCGCCGAAAATTTCACCGAAGATATCACCGAAAGCGTCGGCGAAACCGCCGAAGCCCTCCGCCCCGCCGCCGAAGCCTCGCGCACCCGCGGCGCCAAAACCGGCAGAAGGATCGACGCCGGCGTGCCCGAACTGGTCGTAGGCCGCGCGCTTGCGAGTGTCGGTGAGGACCTCGTACGCTTCCTTCGCCTCCTTGAATTTGTCTTCCGAGCCCTTGTCGTCGGGATTGCGGTCCGGATGATGCTTCATCGCCAGCTTGCGATAAGCCTTCTTGATGTCCTCTTCGGACGCATCGCGATTGACGCCGAGTGTCGTGTAGTAATCGCGCTTAGCCATTCTTCAGTTTCCCCAACTTCGTTTCACAACTGCGCGTCCCAGGACAGCAAGCGGCCGAGTTAAGGGGCGCGGCAGCGCACCTTCAACTCGGCCAGATATAACGTCGCCGGGCGGGCGGGACGTCGGGGGATATTGCCGAGCGTCTGCCCGCCCGGTGACGTGATATCACTTCTTGTCTTTGACTTCCGTAAACTCGGCGTCGACGACCTTCTCCTCGCCACCCTCCCCAGCCCCGGCCGCCTTGTCGCCCGCACCCTGAGGATTGGCAGCGGCCTGCGCCTCTGCCTGCGATTGTGCGTACATCGCTTCGCCGAGTTTCTGCGATGCGGTCATGAGCGCCTGCGCCTTTGCCTCCATCGCATCCTTGCTCGCGTCCTTGTCCTTGAGCAGCTCCTCGGCCTCCTTCAACGCAGCCTCGATCTTGCCCTTCTCGTCGGCGCCCACCTTTTCGCCGTACTCGGTGAGCGATTTTTGCACGCTGTGCACCAGTGCGTCGAGATGGTTGCGCGCCTGCACGGTCTCCAGCATCTTCCGATCGTCCTCGGCGTGTTCCTCGGCGTCCTTGACCATTTTCTGGATCTCGGTTTCGGAGAGGCCCGAAGAGGCCTTGATGGTGATCTTGTTTTCCTTGCCCGTTGCCTTGTCCTTGGCGTTGACGTGCAGAATGCCGTTGGCGTCGATGTCGAAGGTGACTTCGATCTGCGGCATGCCGCGAGGAGAAGGCGGGATGCCTTCCAGATTGAACTGGCCGAGGCTCTTGTTGCCCGACGCCACGTCGCGCTCGCCCTGCAGCACATGGATCGTGACCGCGGCCTGATTGTCGTCCGCGGTCGAGAACACCTGCTGCGCCTTGGTCGGTATGGTCGTGTTCTTCTGGATGAGCTTGGTCATCACGCCACCCAGCGTCTCGATGCCCAGCGACAAGGGTGTCACGTCGAGCAGCAGCACGTCCTTGACGTCACCCTGAAGCACACCGGCCTGGATCGCCGCGCCAACCGCGACCGCTTCGTCGGGGTTCACGTCCTTGCGCGGCTCCTTGGTGAAGAATTCCTTCACCTTTTCCTGCACCTTCGGCATCCGGGTCATGCCGCCGACCAGGATCACGTCGCCGACCTCGGATAGCTTCACGCCAGCATCCTTGATCGCGATCCGGCACGGCTCGATCGTCCGCTCGATGAGATCCTCGACCAGCGCTTCGAACTTGGCGCGGGTGATCTTGATTGACAGGTGCTTGGGACCCGACTTGTCGGCGGTGATATAGGGCAGATTGATTTCGGTCTGCTGCGAGCTCGACAACTCGATTTTCGCCTTCTCCGCCGATTCCTTCAGCCGCTGCAGCGCCAGCACGTCGTTCTTGAGGTCGACGCCCTGATCGCGCTTGAATTCGGTGACGACGTAGTCGATCAGGCGCTGGTCGAAGTCTTCGCCGCCGAGAAAGGTGTCGCCGTTGGTCGACATGACCTCGAACTGGTGCTCACCCTCGACACTGGCGATCTCGATGATGGAGATGTCGAACGTGCCGCCGCCCAGGTCATAGACGGCGATCTTGCGATCTCCTTCCTTCTTGTCCATGCCGAAGGCCAGCGCCGCCGCGGTCGGCTCGTTGATGATCCGCTTGACCTCGAGGCCGGCGATCCTGCCGGCGTCCTTGGTCGCCTGCCGCTGCGAGTCGTTGAAATAGGCGGGCACGGTTATCACCGCTTCGGTGACTTCCTCGCCCAGATAGTCCTCGGCGGTCTTCTTCATTTTGCGCAGGATTTCCGCCGACACTTGCTGCGGCCCGATCTTCTTGCCGCGCACCTCGACCCAGGCGTCGCCGTTATCGGCCTTGACGATCTTGTAAGGCATCAAACTGATGTCCTTCTGCACTTCCTTTTCCTCGAAGCGACGGCCGATCAGCCGCTTGATCGCATAGAGGGTGTTCTTGGCGTTGGTGACAGCCTGCCGCTTCGCCGGCGCGCCGACCAAAATTTCGCCGTCGTCTTGATAGGCGACGACCGACGGCGTCGTGCGGGCGCCTTCCGAGTTCTCGATCACCTTGGGCTTGCCGCCCTCCATGATGGCGACGCAGCTGTTGGTCGTGCCGAGGTCGATTCCGATTATTTTGGCCATGTTTTTTCCTTCCGTACCGGGGTTGCTTGAGATTTAACGTGAGGTTAAGTTGGGGGGAGCTGGCGCCGGATTCAAGCAAAAAAACGCGCTCAAGCAGGGTTTTCGGGGCTCTTGGCGACGGCAACCAGCGCCGGCCGGAGCACGCGATCGTTGAGCAGATAGCCCTTTTGAAAAACCTGGACCACGGTGCCCGGCGGCTCTCCCGACTCGATCATGGTCATCGCCTGGTGGCGATGGGGATCGTATTTTTCATGCAGAGGGCTGATTTCGACGATGTTCGCCTTGTCGAATGCGGCCTCGAGGTTCTTCAGCGTCAAGGCCACTCCGTCCCGCAATGCTTCGGGTTCGGCGTTCGGGGTCGCCAGCGTGAGCTCCAGGGCGTCCCTGACGCCCAGCAACTCCTGCGCAAAGCGCTCGATCGCGTACTTGTGGGCCTTGGCAACGTCGTTTTGCGCCAGCCGCCGCGCGTTGTCGGTTTCGGCCTTGGCTCTCAGCCACGCGTCGCGAAGCTCGCCCGCTTCGGCTTCGGCGCGTTTGAGCTGGGCAGGCAGGTCGATAGCATCGCCTGCCCCATCGGCGCCGGAGGGGTCGGCGGCCGCGTCCTCCGGCGAAACCTGAGTGTTCTCGTCGGGAATGTTGGTCATAGTATATTCTCCGCGTACCTATGAAGCAGATGGGGACATTTGCACATGTTTCAACCGGTCTTGGCGAGCGCCGGTGGAATGAATTCCGGGCTCTTTCCTACTGCTTCGCGCCAAGGGCCTTGGCCCTCGCCTGGGTCATTTCGCGTGCCGGCGCGTCGGGCGGCGACTCGAGCCAACCGCCCAGGTTGCGAACCGCGAGATCGGCGAGCGCCGCGATCCAGGCCGGGCGTTCGTTGAGGCAGGGAATGTAGTGGAATTCCCGGCCTCCCGCCTTGAGGAACGCGGCCTGCCCCTCCTGCGCGATTTCCTCGAGTGTCTCCAGGCAGTCGCTGACAAAGCCGGGGCACACGACGTCGACGCGCCCGAGGCGCTCCTTCGCCAGCGCAACCAGGGTCGATTGCGTATAAGGCGTGAGCCACTGTGCGCGACCGAAACGGGATTGGAAGGTGACCATCGCTTGCTCTCCATTCAATTTCAATCCCAGCTCGGTGGCGACCAGCCGCGCGGTCTTCTGACAATGGCAGTGGTACGGGTCGCCGAGCTCGAGTGTTCGTCTCGGCACCCCATGAAAAGAAAAGAGCAGCCTGTCCGGCCGGCCATTCCTGACCCAATACTCGTTGACGCTCTGTACCAGTGCGTTGATGTAGCCGCTATCGTCGTGATAGGCGTCGACCACGCGAAGCGCCGGCACGCGCCTTTGCCGTCGTGTGAAGTCATTGATCGCGTCGAGCGCCGATGCGGTGGTGCTCGCCGAATATTGCGGGTACAGCGGCAGCACGAGCACGCGGTCGCACCCTTGCGCCTCGAGCTTGGCCATTGCCGACTCGATCGAGGGCTGTCCATACCGCATGCCCAGCGCGACCTGGGCAAAATCGGACGGGAGCCCGAGGTCCTTCAGGCGCTGCCCGAGATAGCCCTGCAGCAGGATCTTCTGACGCAGGCTGTGCACCAGCAAGGGTGAGCCGTCCTTGGTCCAGATCGTCGCGTATTTCTGCGCTGATTTGGCTGGGCGCGAGTTGAGGATCACGCCATGTAAAAGCGGCGCCCACAGCGCGCGCGGAATCTCCACCACACGCGGATCGGACAGGAATTGCGCGAGATAGCGGCGGACCGCGGCCGTCGTAGGCGCGTCGGGAGTGCCAAGATTGATCAGCAGAACGCCCAGCCGCGTCGGACGATCGTGCGCAAATGGCGGTACGGCCCGGTAACGCCCCATGTCGTCAGCGACCGATCGGATCCACGCCGCGGCATCGGCCGCGCGGAGCGAGGACGGCCGCGGGCGCAATATCACCCACTCTTCCTCGATCCATTTTCACGGCCCGGTCGCGCGGAATGCCGCTAGGCCCTTTGCCGCCTGTGCGCGAATCGCGCCGCGAACGGATGGAACCCAGCCCAGCAGCGCGCCTTTCGCTCCCAGCGCCATTGCCGCCCAGCGCCAAAGGCTGAAGCGATCGACGTGACGCACGATCAGCGCGTCGGCGAACTGGAATTCGGCATCGATGCGGTTGTGGACGCGCCGTCCGGTGGCGGCAAACGTGTACCAGGCTTCCCAGTGCGCGCGCCCGTGACCCTCATTTGTCTTGACGTCGCGGAACTCCACGCGCAGGTCGCGTGCGCGGCCGTTCAGCATGCGCCACATCGCGCCGGCCTCGGCGGCTGCGAGCGTGCCGAACACGGGGTCGCTGAAAACGACTTGAGGGTGATAACAACTGAGCATCGCGTCGACGTCACGGCGGCCGAACGCACCATAGAAGCGTTCGATGAGCCTTGCGTTTGCCTCGGAGCTTGCCGCGGACCCGGCGCCGGTCATCGTTCCGCCTTTGGCCGTTCCGCCGCTCATCGTTTCGCATTCATCGTTCGTTGCTCTGTTGCGTCAACGCGTTCGACAGCAACCTGGCGGTGACGTCGACGATCGGGATGACACGCTCGTACGCCATTCGGGTCGGACCGATAACGCCG
>JALZAO010000095.1 GCA_030948305.1 Pseudomonadota bacterium | reverse complement strand
TTCTGGCGCCATTCGACGTAGGCCCGGCAATCCCCGGCATCGCGACCTGGATCCTGTTTCCGGGATTGACGCTGGTGGGTTACATCCTGTTTGCCGTCGAGGCGCGAACGATGTGGGTCGTCGGCGCGTCGCGTGTCGCCGGTGCCGCCTTGCTGGCGCTGGCGCTGGCGCTGGTCGCCGCCATCGCCTTGTTTGCCGTCGGCAATGGCCTCATCGCGCCCTCAGTGGCAACGCTTTCGCTTTGGTACGTCCTGGCGCTGGGAGCCGTCATGGGCGCAACGGGACTGGCGCTCGGACGCGCCGGGAAGTTCATGGCGTAGCGATTGCGGTACGACGGGCGCGAACGGCGCGCGCCTTACCGTGCCGCAGGATGCGGTTACACGGGGCGGCGTATAATTCGTTTTTGCACCCATCCCCGCTTCGATGGCCGAGCTTATCTCGCTCCGCGGACGCAATGCCCTCTCGCCGTTTCGCATCGATAAGCTGCTTACGAGTCTCGCCACGACGCGGGTCAGCGGCCTCGCCGCCGACTTCTGGCACTTCGTCCAGGCAAGCCGCGCGCTAGGCGCTCCCGAGCGCGACACGCTCGAGAGCATCCTCACCTACGGACCCCACAGTACGGAGCATGCCGACCGCGGCGAGCTCTATCTGGTGATTCCCAGACCCGGGACAATATCGCCGTGGTGTTCCAAGGCGACCGACATCGCGCACAACTGCGGCCTCGCGTCGATCAAGCGCATCGAGCGCGGAATCGCCTTTCGGGTCGTGACACGCGATGGCGCGGTCTTAAGCGACGCCGAGCGTGCGGCGCTCTTGCCGCAGATTCACGATCGCATGACCGAGGCGGTATACGGATCGCTCGCCGACGCTTCGAGGCTTTTCTGGCATGTTGCACCGCGACCACTCGCGACCATAGCCCTCGCCACACGGGGACGCTCGGCGATCGAGGACGCGAACGGCGCTCTCGGACTGGCGCTCTCGGACGACGAGATCGATTATCTCGCCGACTACTTCGGGCCGAAGCACGCTGGGCGCGACCCGACCGACGTCGAGCTGATGATGTTCGCGCAAGCGAATTCCGAGCATTGCCGGCACAAGATCTTCAACGCCGATTGGATCATCGACGGCAAGCGCCAGGAGCATTCGCTGTTCGCCATGATTCGCCACACGCATCGGGTCAGCCCGCAAGGCACTGTGATTGCATATGCCGACAACGCCGCCGTGGCCGACGGCAGGCGCGTACGGCGTTTCTATTCTGGTGCCGATGGCCGCTACGAGGCGCGATGGGAACCGACCGATTTTGTGATGAAGGTCGAGACGCACAATCATCCAACCGCGATCGCGCCATTTCCGGGCGCCGCAACGGGCTCCGGAGGCGAGATTCGAGACGAGGGCGCGACCGGTATCGGCGCCAAACCCAAGGCCGGACTCACCGGGTTTACGGTGTCGCATTTGCGTATCCCCGGTCTTGCGCAGCCGTGGGAGCTCCCGGACGCGCCGCCGGACGCCAATCCGTCCTCGTTTCCCGGAGGGCAAGCGAAAACGGAATGCGGCGCCCGCGCGACGGAGTACTGGATAGGCACACCACAGCGCATCGCGACGCCGCTGGAGATCATGCTCCAGGGGCCCATCGGTGGAGCGTCGTTCAACAACGAGTTCGGGCGTCCCAATCTGCTGGGCTACTTTCGCACCTTCGAGCAGCGCGTCGCCGGCGAAGTGCGCGGCTACCACAAGCCGATCATGATCGCCGGCGGCGTGGGCAATATCGCTGCCCGGGACGCGCACAAGCGTGCGTTGCCGCAAGGCGCGCTGATCGTTCAGCTTGGCGGTCCGGGCATGTTGATCGGCATGGGAGGGGGCGCGGCGTCATCGATGTCGACCGGCGCCAATCCCATCGATCTCGATTTCGATTCGGTGCAGCGCGGCAACGCCGAGATGCAACGGCGGGCGCAGGAGGTTATCGACCGCTGCTGGCAAATGGGTGACGCCAATCCGATTCTGTCGATCCATGACGTCGGCGCCGGCGGCCTGTCGAACGCCTTGCCCGAGTTGGCGCACGGAGGCGGCGCCGGCGCCCGGGTCGACTTGCGCCGCATTCCCTCGGAAGAGCCCGGCATGTCGCCGCGTGAGATCTGGTGCAACGAAGCGCAGGAGCGCTACGTGCTGGCGATCGACGCGAAAGCGCTAGAGAGCTTTCGGGCTTTATGCGTGCGCGAGCGTTGCCCGTTCGCGGTGGTCGGCCAGGCAACTGGCGACGATTGCCTGGTCGTCGAGGATCCGGTTTTCAAAAATCGTCCGGTCGACATGGAGCTTTCCATATTGCTGGGCAAGCCGCCGAAGATGACGCGCGACGTTGCCCATGTCCGCCGCGAGCTTCCTGCATTCGATTGGTCCGGTATCGAGCTGCGCGACGCGGCGTATCGCCTGCTGCAGTTTCCGGCGGTCGCCGACAAGACATTTCTGGTGACGATAGCAGACCGCACTGTCGGCGGTCTTTGCTCGCGGGACCCGATGGTCGGGCCGTGGCAGGTGCCTGTCGCCGACGTCGCGGTGACACTGATGGATTTCGATGGTTATGCCGGCGAAGCCATGGCGATGGGCGAGCGAACGCCGCTTGCGTTGATCGACGGACCGGCTTCCGGGCGCATGGCGATCGCCGAAGCGTTGACCAATCTTGCCGCCGCCGGCATCGAGCATTTGAGCGACGTCAAGCTTTCGGCCAACTGGATGGCCGCCGCCGGGCATCCCGGCGAGGACGCCGCGCTCTACGACACGGTACACGCGGTGGCGATGGAGCTTTGTCCCGCACTCGGTGTGAGCATCCCGGTGGGCAAGGACTCGATGTCGATGCGCACGGCGTGGCGCGAAGGAAGCACCGACAAGGCAGTGACGGCGCCGGTGTCGCTGATCGTGTCGGCGTTCGCGCGCGTTGCCGACGCGCGCCGCGTGCTGACTCCGCAACTGCGGCTCGAACGCGTGGACACGGCACTGCTGTTGGTTGACCTTGGCGACGGCAAGAATCGTCTCGGGGGCTCGACGCTCGCCCAGGTGTTCGGTCAGATGGGTGACGTCGCGCCGGACCTCGACGACGCGCAGCGCCTGAAATCGTTCTTCAACGTCGTTCAGGCGCTTCACGCGGCGGACCGGCTGCTCGCCTATCACGACCGCTCGGATGGCGGCTTGTTTGGCGCTCTCGCGGAAATGGCCTTTGCCGGGCGCTGCGGCCTGGCCGTCGAGCTCGATGCTCTGCCCGGAATGCCGCTCGAGGCATTGTTCAGCGAAGAGCTCGGCGCGGTGCTGCAAGTCAATCAAACGGAAGAAGATGAGGTCGTCGCAGCGTTCAGGGACGCAGGACTGCGCTGCGATCCGATCGGCAGACCCACCCGCGACGGACGCATTCGCATCGAACGAAACCGCAAGCTGCTGCTCGATGAATCGCGTATCGATCTCCATCGCGCATGGTCGCGGACGAGCCACGCCATGCAGCGCCTGCGCGATAACCCCGCCAGCGCGGATCAGGAATTCGAGCGGCTCCTGGACGCCGGCGACCCGGGCCTGACGCCGCATCTCTGCTTCGATCCCAGCGAAGACATTGCCGCCCCCTACATCGCCAATGGTGCGCGGCCGAAGATCGCAGTGCTTCGCGAGCAGGGCGTCAACGGCCAGGTCGAGCTGGCGGCAGCGTTCAATCGCGCCGGATTCGCCGCCTTCGACGTGCACATGAGCGACATCATCGGAGGTCACGCCACGCTCGACGCGTACGCGGGCATCGTCGCGGGCGGCGGATTTTCATACGGCGATGTGCTTGGCGCCGGCGAAGGCTGGGCGAAATCGATTCTGTTCAATGCGCGGGCGCGCGATCAGTTTGCGGCATTTTTCTCGCGCGGCGACTCCTTCGCACTGGGCGTGTGCAATGGCTGTCAGATGATGAGCAATCTGCGCCAGCTGATCCCCGGGACATCGTCCTGGCCGCATTTCGTGCGCAACCGCTCCGAGCAGTTCGAGGCCAGGCTCGTGATGTTGCAGGTGCAGCCGTCGCCTTCGTTTTTCTTCGCCGGCATGGACGGAAGCTGCATTCCGGTGGCCTTGGCGCATGGCGAAGGCTATGCCGAATTCGAGACCGACGCGCAGCTCGAGGCCGCCGCGGCGCTGACGACGCTCAGCTACGTCGACGATCGAAACGCGGTGACCGAGCGCTATCCGTACAATCCCAACGGCTCGCCGCGCGGAATCGCCGGGTTGACGACTCCGGACGGACGCTTTTCTATCCTGATGCCGCACCCCGAGCGTGTGTTCCGGACGGTGCAGATGTCGTGGCACCCTGAGGACTGGAGGGAAGACTCGCCATGGATGCGCATGTTTCGCAATGCCCGCGTATGGGTTGGTTGAAGCGGCGCGCCTCGAAGCGGAGATGACGCGATGAAAGTGAAAGTGTGGGCTATCAATGGCGCGACGCCGGTCGTGGATCCGACATCGTTTGTCCATCCGAGCGCAGTGCTCATCGGTGACGTGATCGTCGCGGCCGGATGCTATATCGGTCCGTGTGCGTCGCTTCGCGGCGACTTCGGCAGAATCGAGGTCCGCGCCGGCTCGAATCTTCAGGACTGCTGCGTTATGCACGGATTCCCCGGAACCGACACCGTGGTGGAAGAGGATGGCCATATCGGTCACAGCGCGGTCCTGCACGGGTGCATCGTGCAGAAAAATGCGCTGGTGGGCATGAACGCGGTCGTCAACGATAACGCGGTTGTCGGCGAATCGGCAATCGTCGCCGCCATGGCGTTCGTGAAGGCGGGCATGATCATTCCGCCGCGCACGCTGGTCGGAGGTGTACCCGCCAAGGTCATGCGCACCCTGACCGACCAGGAGCTGGCGTGGAAGGTCGAAGGGACGCAGAGCTACCGGGATCTCACACGTCGCAGCCTTGCGACAATGATCGAAACGGATGCGCTCTTAAGCGTCGAGCCCGGGCGCAAACGTATCGACCTGCCAGACCTTCTACCGCTCTCGACCCTAAAGGCGGGCGGCGCGAAGAAATCGAGCTGAGCGTCGATCGCGCGAAGCGTTTCGGTGGCTTCGCATGGCTTCGTCGCCTTCTTCGGGTCGGAGGTATTGACAAGTGACGCTTGTCGCTTTACGATGGCGCCCTGGGACCTCTCAACCATACGACGTACGCAACGGTCGTGATTCAGAGCTTTCGCCACAAGGGCTTGAAACGGTTCTACGAAAAGGATGAACGTAAAGGAGTGCGGCCAGAGATGGTGGACAAGGTCGCGCGCATTCTTGCTCGTCTCGATGTAGTGAAGATACCGGAGCAGATGAATTTGCCTGGACTTAGGCTGCACGCTCTGAAGGGTGAATTGAGAGGGTTCTGGTCGGTGTGGGTGACGGGGAACTGGCGGATTATCTTCCGCTTCGAAGGAAGTGACGTAGCGCAGGTTGATTTAGTGGATTACCACTGAGAATATTGTCTTGATGGCATCATGGAGCTAGCCATGCCAATGAAGGAACCCCCACACCCGGGATTGTCGGTGCGACACGATTGCCTCGAGCCGCTCGGCCTTACGATAACCAATGGTGCGAAGGTGCTCGGCGTGTCGCGTCAAGCCCTGAATAGCTTGGTCAATGGGCAAGCCGGGATCTCGCCCGAGATGGCGATCCGACTCGACAAGGCGTTCGGCGGCACCGCCGACGCCTGGCTCGCATTGCAGACCGCCTACGATCTCGCCCAAGCTAGAAGATCGGCTAAGAAGATCGTTGTAAAGCGCTACGTCCCGCGGCAGCGGCAGCGAGAGCCGCAGCCGGCGTAGCGATAGATTAGAACCCCGCAGCCTGGCCGTCGCGCCGCGGGTCCGATCCCGCGATGTAACCCGCATCGGAGCGGACGATGAACTGGCCGGCGCCAAAATCCATGTACGAATCGGGCACCGAAGCGAACTGGTGACCGAGCGCGGCCAAACCCTCGCGCAACTCCGGCGAGGCATTCGATTCCATGTCGAGTGACACGCCTGCGCTGACTTTCCACCGTGGCGCGTCGAGCAGCGCCTGGGGATTGGAGCCGTAATCGATCAGCCTCACCAGCGTCTGCAAATGGGCCTGCGGCTGGATGGGGCCGCCCATGACGCCGAAGCTGCAGTAAGGCTGTCCGTCCCGCGTGACAAAGCCCGGAATGATGG
>JALZAO010000094.1 GCA_030948305.1 Pseudomonadota bacterium | reverse complement strand
CGTCACAAATTCTGGGGAGAGTTTTGGGCGGGCAAGGGCTATGTAGCCCTGCTTGTCGACAGTTTCGGCCCGCGCGGCTACTGGCAAGGCTTTCCGAAAAGCAGTTACGATGACCGGCCGTCCGCGGTAAGTGAGCAGACCGTCCGCCCGCTCGACGCTTACGGTGCTCTTGCCTATCTGAGAAAGCGTTCCGACGTGGTTCGCGACCGGATCGGCTTGCAGGGCTGGTCGAACGGTGCCATGACTGCGCTTGTCACGATGTCCTCGCGCGCGCCCGGCGTCTCGAATCCATCGTCCGCAAATGCATTCCGGGCCGCTTTGACGTTCTATCCCGGTTGCGGGATGGAAGCGATCCAAGGTTCCTATCTGCCGTATGCCCCCGTTCAGATGTTCGTCGGAACGGACGATGCGGAGGTATCTTCGAAGCGCTGCGTGACGTGGGAAAAGCGCGTCGCGGCCGCCGGTGGCTCAATTGATCTAATCACGTATGATGGAGCCGAACACGACTTCGATGATCCCAGCGCCAGCCGGCAGCGCAACGAATCCAATGCCGCCGCCACACGCGATGCCGTGCATCGCGCCGAAGGGTTCTTCGGGCGCAATTTGAAATAGCGCCGTACTGAAACCGCGGGGCCGTTTCTCATAGGACGATCAATCAAATACGTCCGCCGCAGCCGCGGCGCGTGAACGGCTACGGCGTCGGACGTCTTTGGGCGAGCATGACGCCGTCGCCTACCGTCAGCAGGCACGCGTCCACGCGCGCGTCATCGCGAATTTTCGCGTTGAGCGCTCGTAGTGCGTCGGTGTCGGCATCGTGGAATTGAGGGTCGGCGACATGGCCCGACCAGAGCATGTTGTCGAGCGCGATCAGGCCTCCGGTGCGCAAAAGCGTCAGGCACGCTTCATAGTAGGCGTCGTAGTTGGACTTGTCAGCGTCGATGAATGCGAAATCGAATGTTCCGGTGCCGCCATCCCGGATCAGTGCGGCCAGCGTCTCGGATGCCGGCGCCAGCTTGAGCTCGATTCGATCAGCGACCCCGGCTTCCTTCCAATACCGTTTCGCGATACTCGTCCACTCTTCGCTGACGTCGCAACACACGAGCTTGCCGCCCGTGGGCAATGCCGACGCAATGGCCAGCGAGCTGTAGCCGGTGAAGGTGCCGACCTCGATCGCCCGTTGCGCTGCCAAAGATCGCACCAGCATGGCGAGCAGTGCCCCCTGATCGGCGCCGATCTGCATGCCGGCAAGAGGAAGATGCGACGTCTCCTCGCGAAGACGCCGTTGCAAGGGCGTCTCCCGCGAGACCTCCACGGCGACATAGCGTTCGACTGCGTCGGGAACAAGGGATCGGCTCATGACGAGCAGCATGCCGGCGAATCGCGCCGCGCGCAACCGCGCGACGCGCGCCAGGCACTTCCTGGCGCGGTAGAATGGATGCAGCCCGTTTATCGGAGCCGGGATGAGCGCCATTCACGTTCACCGCCTTACCGAGGCCTCGCGGCCGAAATTGCTCGACCATTTCCTGCGCCTCGATAACGAGGACATCCGATTGCGCTTCGGGTCGCCGCTCGGATCCGACGCGATCGCAGCCTACGTTCGGGGCATCGACTTCGATACCGACGCGGTCTTCGGCGTCTACGAAGACGAGCTGGGACTCGCGGCCGCTGCCCATGTCGCGTTCGGCGCGGATGGTGCCGAGCTCGGCGTTTCGGTCCTGCCCGGGCATCGCTCACGCGGCATCGGCAGCGCGCTGTTCGCGCGTGCGGTCGAGCACGCGCGCAACCGCTTTGTCACACGCATGTATATGCATTGTCTGTCCGAGAACGCAGCCATGATGCACATCGCGAAGAAATCCGGAATGAATATTTGCGTCGATACCGGCGAAGCCGAAGCGTTTCTCAAGCTCGAGCCCGCCGACCAGGCGTCGCTCAGCGGCGAGCTGATGGGACAGCGGCTGGCGCTGTTCGACTACGCGCTGAAGACACAGGCCGCCGCACTGAGACGCATCACCGATTCGCTCGGCGGCTCATCTGCGTGAGCAGGCCTTCATCCTTGAAGTTGCGCCGCGCCGCCGCCTGCGGTAGGGCCGGCGAGGAAGACGCGAGAGCGTCGCGCTGTCCCTGATATGGCAGAGACGCCAAAGCCGGTCCCTCAGCCTGTGCATCGTATCGTCATCGTCGGCGGCGGTGCCGGCGGTCTGCCGCTGGCGACCATGCTGGGCGACAAGCTCGGCGACAAAAAAAAAGGGCGCGCCGACATCACGCTCGTCGATCGCTCCGAAACGCATCTCTGGAAGCCTTTGCTGCACGAAGTCGCTGCCGGAAGAATGGATGCCGCCGCGCACGACGTCGACTATCTGGCGCTGGGGTATTGGCATCATTTCCGTTTTCGGCAAGGCGCCGTCGTCGCACTCGACCGGGCGCGGCGCAAGCTGACATTGGGAGCCGTGGACGACGACGAGGGCAAGCTGATGTTGCCCGAGCGCGTCCTGGCGTACGACACCCTGATTCTGTGTATCGGAAGCACGACCAATGACTTCGGCGTCCCCGGCGTTGCCGCAAACGCAATTTCGCTCGACACCGCGATCGACGCCGACCGCTTTCACCGGCGGCTGCTGGCAGCATGCGTTCGCGCCGACGATGAGGCGGCGCAGGGCAAGCCCGCGCATGTCGACATCGTGATCATCGGCGCGGGAGCCACGGGCGTCGAGCTCGCGGCCGAGATCCGCCAGACCACTCGCGCGCACGTCGGCTACGGCCTGGACAAGCTCGACCCGGAAAAGGATATCCGGTTGACGTTACTCGAGGCTGCGCCGCGCATCCTGCCGCAACTCGGCGAACACATCGCGGAAGCCGCGACAGAGCTTCTTGCCAGTCTCGACGTCTCCGTGCGCGCCGCCGAACGCGTTACCGCCGTCGATGCCGGCGGAGTACACGCCGCCAGCGGAGGGTTTTTGCCTGCCGATCTGGTGGTTTGGGCGGCGGGCATTCAGGCTCCTGCCGTGCTCGCTTCGCTGGACGGCCTCGAAGTCAATCGTTTGCATCAATTGGTGGTGACCGAAACCCTGCAAACGACGCGCGACCCGGACATCTTTGCGTTCGGAGACTGCGCCGCGTGCCCTTGGCTCGGTGCAGGCAAGGAGGGGAGGCTGGTGCCGCCGAGGGCGCAGGCTGCGCACCAGCAGGCGTCGCTGCTTCGCCGCAGCATGCTTGCGCGTCTGGCGGGCAAGCCGCTGCCGGTATTTCGCTTTCGTGACTTCGGGTCGCTGGTCTCGCTCGGTGAGCTCTCCGCCGTCGGCAACCTGATGGGCAGGCTGATCGGAGGCAGCATGTTCATCCAGGGACTGATCGCTCGGGGGATGTACGCCTCGCTCTACAAGCTGCACCAGCTCTCGATACACGGCTATGTTCGTGTTGCGTTCGATACTGTCGGTCGTTTCCTGCGCCGGCGAATGGAGCCGCGGGTGAAGCTGCACTGACGCTCGCCCCGCCGCGCTGCCCTTTCCCCGATCGCATCGCGTGTGCAGTCCTTTCTGATCGCTTCGTTCGGGAGAGGCATATACTTCGGCGTCTTCGCGAACACACTGCGGAAACGATGCAATCAGAACTGCTTTCGGCCACCATCCTGCTGATCCTGGTGATCGACCCCTTCGGCAACGTGCCGCTGGTGGTGAGCGCGCTTGCCGCGATGCCGGGACCGCGTCGCATGCGCGTGGTCTTGCGCGAATGTCTGATCGCCTACGCGGTGCTGCTGGTGTTTCTCTTCGGCGGCCATGCGTTCCTGGACCTGATGCACCTGTCGGAAACCTCGCTGTCGATCGCCGGCGGACTGATCCTGTTCTTGATCGCGCTGAGGATGGTATTTTCGCATCCCGAGGGCGTCTTCGGTGATACGGTCGGTTCCGAGCCCTTCATCGTTCCGCTGGCGATACCCGCGATTGCCGGGCCGTCCGCGCTCGCGACGGTGATGCTCATGGGCTCGCGCGATCCGACCCAGCTCGGCGTATGGGCGGCCGCGCTGACCGGCGCCATGGTCGTCTCGACGCTCGTGCTGCTCGCCGCCGATCCCTTGCAGCGGCTGCTGGGCGAACGCGCGGTGCGCGCCTTCGAGCGGCTCATGGGATTGGTGCTGACCGCGGTTGCAGTGGAGATGTTACTCGACGGAATGAAAAGCATTGCGGCACAGTTTCGCGGCTAGCACGACCGGAGCAGGCGATGCGACTGACGCGGCGGACCGGTAATCACCCGCGTGTGGGACCACCCTTTGCATCGTGCGCCGGACGAGGGTACTAGCCGAGGGGCCGCAGCACTACTGACTTTTCGTGGGCGCACCAGGAAGGACGGCGGCCACGCCTTCCGGGTTGACGTTGAAGGCCAAGACAGTCAACGGCACAGGGCCAGGGTTTCCCCACTGATGTACAAGACCGAACGGTTCGTAGATCAAAGAACCGGGTGTCTTGGCCTCCGTCTTCCCTTCGACCGTATTTGCGCCCGTTCCGGAGACGACGTAATAAAGCGCCGCTCCTGATCGATGGTGCGGCGAGTTGGAGGGCATCTCCGCCGGAAAGGTAACTCGCGTCAAGTTGAGGTCATAACGGCCGGGCTTCAGCGCGGGAAGAGGTGCTGCGGTTCGATAGAGTTCTTGCACGACGGCGGGTTGCGCTTCGAGCGGTTTATCGAGATCCGCGGTCGGTGCGAGCAGGAAGTGCAGAGCGGTCGAAGGCCCACCCTCACCCGCCTTCAGCGTCGCTGCGTTACCGCTGGCGATAAACAAGCCTTCACCCGGCCTTAATGTCTTGACCTCTCCACCGATCGAAACCTCGGTCGACCCCGAGAGCTGATAAAGGATCCCGTTGGTCGAAGAGACGCTGCTACTTGCCCCTGAGGGAATGGTGACACTCACTGCTTTGAAGTGAAGCGGCGTCTCCCCGACCGTCGGCAACTTGGTTGAGGCCACTACCGTTCGCGCAGTTGCGGGTGCAGCGGGTGGGGTTTGTCCTGCGGCAGGGGCGGCGAGTGTCGCCGCGCAAATCAAGAAACGCCCAAACGTTGCGGATCGCATGTGGTCTCCTTTGATAAGTTCGTCCTCTGTCAAAGCGAGCTTGATGGGCGGGGGAAATCGGTATGCCTCCAGTCAGTCTACGCCAGTACGCTGCGTCGTCAGAGCTCAGGTTAACGCCGGTATTTATCCTTCCGCCCACTCACGCCGGGCACAGCCAGCCGTTTTCGCGCCGCACCGCACCCAATCGCTCGAGCTCTTCGAGCAGCATCTTGGCAAGTGCCGCCGCGGGGAGCTGGAAAAAGCGCTGGTTGAACTCTCGATAGATCTCGACGCGATCTACATAGGCAGGCAGCTCGGCGGTGGCGAGCCGCTGCTTGTCCAGTAGCGCGAACGTGAGAACGGCCTTGAGCGCATGTCGCGCCACACGCAGCGTATCGGCCTCGAACGCCGCGGTTCGCTGAAGCGCGCGCTCGAGGGCAGGGGCGACATCGACAAAGGGCTCCCCGTGGCCGGGGATCACTGTGCGAACGTCCAGTCGCGAGAGCATCTCGAGCGTCGCGCGCGTGGCGGGCAGCGCGCCCGGATCGATTTCGAGCGGCATAACGAAACCGTAGCCGTTGTGCCACAACGCGTCTCCCGAGATCAGAATCCGGTGCTCGGGGTTGTAGAAGACGAGCGCGCCCATATCGTGACCGGGCGCGGCGAGTGCGCGCCACTCCAGCTCACCCCAAACGTGCGTTTCTCCGGGCGTGATGATTTCGTCGTACTGAAACCGCTCCGCGCGATGGTCGCAATAGCCGAGCAGAAGCGCTTTCTCGTCCCAGGCATCGATCAGCGGCGCCTCTCCCGCCGGCAGCATCACCGGACAGCGATAGCGCGCGCGGATGGCCGCGTTGCCGCCCATGTGGTCGCTGTGGCAGTGGGTGTTGACGAGTTTTGCCAGCGGCGCACTGTCGAGCCCTTGCGGCGTCGCGAGCAGCGCCAGCGTCATCGGCACGTGCCGCACATATCCGGAGTCGATCAGGACATTTCCGCCGCGTCCCTTGAGCAGTACGTTGTTCGACGACAGCCAGTCGCGGATGAAGACATGCAGCTGAGGCGGTAGCGCCACAGCCGCTGTGCTTCGAGACTTCACGTCAGCCGTCCGAGAAAAGCTTCGACCAAAGCGACGCGCTCCT
>JALZAO010000093.1 GCA_030948305.1 Pseudomonadota bacterium | reverse complement strand
GCACTACGTGGTGCAGGACGGCGAAGTCATCATCGTCGACGAATTCACCGGGCGACTCATGTCCGGGCGCCGCTGGTCCGATGGGCTGCATCAGGCTGTCGAAGCCAAGGAAGGGGTGGCCATCCAGCGCGAGAACCAGACGCTGGCCTCGATCACGTTTCAGAATTACTTCCGGATGTACGCCAAGCTGGCCGGCATGACCGGCACCGCAGACACGGAAGCTTTCGAGTTTCAGCAGATCTACCATCTGGAAACGATGGTGATCCCGACCAATCTGCCGATGATCCGGAGAGACGAGAACGACCTCGTTTTCCGGACCTTCCAGGAAAAAGCCGACGCGATCGTCAGCGATATCAAGGATTGCTACCATCGCGGCCAGCCGGTGCTGGTCGGCACGACATCGATCGAGAATTCCGAGGTGCTCGCGGCAATCCTCGACAAGCAGAAGCTCCCGCATCAGGTGCTCAACGCCAAGCAGCACGCCCGCGAGGCGGAAATCGTGGCCCAGGCCGGCCGGCCGAAAATGGTCACGATCGCGACCAACATGGCCGGCCGCGGCACCGATATCGTGTTGGGCGGCGCGGTCGAGCCGCAGATCCTGCTCCTTCGCGAAGACGAAACGGTGCCGCAGGCCGAACGCGATCTGCGCATCGGCAAAATGCGCGGCGAGTGGCAGGTGCTTCACGATCAGGTCATTGCCGCCGGCGGGCTGCACATCGTCGGCACCGAGCGCCACGAGTCACGGCGCATCGACAACCAGCTGCGCGGCCGCTCGGGACGCCAGGGCGACCCGGGCTCGTCGCGCTTCTATCTGTCGCTAGAGGATCCCCTCCTGCGCATTTTCGGCGGCGAACGCCTCTCGGGGATCATGCAGCGCCTGAAAATGCCCGAGGGCGAGCCGATCGAACATACCATCGTCAACCGTTCGATCGCCAAGGCTCAGACTCGCGTCGAGTCACGCAACTTCGACATCCGCAAGCAGCTGCTGGAATACGACGATGTCGCCAACGATCAGCGTCGCGTGATCTATCAGCAGCGTAACGAATTGCTCGAGACCGACGACGTGTCGGAAACCATACGCAACATGATCGAGGGCCAGATCGAGGACACCGTGCGCCTGTCGATCCCGCCCGAGTCGGTCGAGGAGCAGTGGGACATACCAGGCCTCAAGTCGACGCTCGCCGCCGACTACCAACTCGAGGTGCCGTTCGACGAGTGGCTTAAGGCCGAGCCCGAGCTGTCGGATGAGAATGTGCGTGAGCGCGTGCGCGAGGCCGCGAAAAAACAATACGAGGCCAAACTGGAGCTGGTCGGCCCCGAGATGTTCCACAAGTTCGAGCGCAACCTGATGCTACAGACGGTCGACCAGCACTGGCGTGAGCACCTCGCCGCGCTCGATCACCTGCGTCAGGGCATACATCTGCGCGGCTACGCGCAAAAGAACCCGAAACAGGAATATAAACGGGAAGCTTTCGAGCTCTTCTCGGACATGCTCGATCGCATCAAGCAGGACGTCGTCAAGATAGTGCTGACGGTGCGCGTCCAAACCCCGGAGGATGTCCAGGCCGTCGAGGAGCCGGCCCCGGTGTCTAACGTGCGCTACCAGCACGCCGACTATGAGCAGGCGCTGGCCGCGGCTCCCGACGATCCGCCGCCGGCGACGGCACCGCCACCGTTCACCCGCGCCGGGCAGAAGGTCGGCCGTAACGATATGTGCCCGTGCGGATCGGGCAAGAAGTACAAGCACTGTCACGGCCGGCTCGCTTGATCCCTGGAGGCTGCGGCGGGCGCTTAGCTTCGTCGTTCGCTTAGGTTACCGCGCGCCGGCGCCTGGCGCCTTGCTTTTCATTCACCGTGGCGGCCTGGATGGTCATGACTCTGCGGTAGAATTCGCGCAGGTCGAACGCCCGTCGCCGAACCGATGCCGGTCAACTACATTCCGCCGACGCGAGAGCAATTGCTTCCTGTGCGCGGCATCGCGCTCGGCACGGCCGCGGCCGGCATCAAGCGTTGGACGCGCGATGACGTCCTACTGGTCAAGCTCTCGCTTGGCAGCCATGCGTCGGGTGTTTTCACGCAAAACCGGTTCTGCGCCGCACCCGTTATCGTCTGCCGCGAGCATCTGGCGCAGGACAGACCGACGCGAGCGCTGTTGATCAACGCCGGCAATGCCAACGCCGGCACCGGCGACGCCGGGCTCGCGGCCGCGCGACTCACCTGTGCCGCCGTTGCGAGGCAGATGGATTGTGCGCCGGAGGAGGTTTTGCCGTTCTCGACCGGCGTAATCATGGAGCCGCTGCCGGTCGAGAAGATCGTCGACGCCTTGCCGCGCTGCGCTGCCGCGTTGACGCCCGGCGGATGGTACGCGGCGGTGCGCGCGATCATGACCACCGACACCGTACCGAAGGGCGCGTCGCGCCGCATCGACGTGGACGCGACGACGGTAACTGTCACGGGCATCGCCAAAGGCGCCGGCATGATGGCCCCGAACATGGCGACCATGCTGGCGTTTGTCGCGACCGATGCTCCGATTGCGCCTGCTTTGCTCCGCGACCTCGCCGCAGAAATCGCCGACGTATCATTCAATCGAGTGACGATCGACGGCGACACGTCGACCAACGACAGCTTCGTGCTGATGGCCTCCGCTCAGGCGCCGCTGCGGCCGATCGAGCGCTCGGACGACCCGCGTCTCGTGGTGGTCCGCGCTGCGCTGCAGGAAGTTGCCGTCGAGCTTTCGCAGGCGATCGTGCGCGACGGGGAGGGTGCGACCAAATTCATCACCATTACCGTCGAAGGTGGGCGCGACCCTTCCGAGTGCGACCGGGTGGCCCGCACGATCGCTCATTCGCCGCTGGTCAAGACCGCGTTCTTCGCATCGGACCCCAACCTGGGTCGCATCGTCTGTGCCATCGGCAATGCCGGCATAGTCGACCTCGATCCGAGGGGCGTATCGTTCTGGCTCGACGAGGTTCTCGTGGTCGCCGACGGCGGTCGCGCGCGCTCGTACCGCGAAGAGGACGGCCAGCGGGTCATGGCCAAGCCCGAAATCAGCGTCCGTGTTGCATTGGGTCGCGGCAAAGCGGCAACGACCATCTGGACGTGCGATTTTTCGCACGGGTACGTGAGCATCAACGCAGACTATCGAAGTTGAAGTTGAGGGCGCCTCTGTCCAACCGCGATTCCCTGCAAGCGCTCCTGGCTCGCGCCGAGGCCGTGCTCGCACGCCTCGAATCGCTGCTGCCGGCGCCCCTGCCGGAGCCGAATTGGAAAGCGCGGGCGTTTCGCTGGCGCAAGCGGGGCGAGCGCGGCTACCTGCACGCTGTGTTGCATCCGCACGTGATTCGCCTTGACGATCTGGTGGCGATCGACGAGCACAAGCGCGTGATCGATGCCAACACGCGGCAGTTTCTGGCCGGCCTGCCCGCCAACAATGTGCTGCTGACGGGTTCGCGCGGCACCGGCAAGTCGTCGCTGGTCAAAGCGATGCTGGCCAAGTACGGCAACAAGGGTCTGCGCCTGATCGAGGTGGATAAGGGAGATCTCATCGATCTGCCCGACATCGTCGACCTGATCGCAGACCGCAGCGAGCGATTCCTCGTCTTCTGTGACGACCTGTCGTTCGACGCCAACGAGCCGGGCCACAAGGCGCTCAAGGTGATGCTCGACGGCACAATCGCCGTCGCGTCGTCAAACGTGCTCATCTACGCGACGTCGAACCGCAGGCATTTGCTGCCCGAGTATTTCAGCGAGAACCTGGAAACGCGACACGTCGGCGAGGAAGTTCATCCGGGCGAGTCGGTCGAGGAGAAGACTTCACTCTCCGAGCGATTCGGGCTGTGGATTTCGTTTTATCCGTTCAGCCAGGACGATTATCTCACCGCGGTCGACGGCTGGCTCGCGTACCACGGTGTTTCGCTTTCGCGACAAAGCAAAGCGGTCGACGCGCTGCATCGCGACGCGATCCAGTTCGCTCTGCAGCGTGGATCGCGTAGCGGACGCGTCGCTTGGCAATTCGCGCGCGATCGCGCGGGCGCATCGGCGCTTCAGGGCCATAAGGACAGGGGCCGTGCGAAGGCCGGCGGGCGCGTTCCCCGCGAGAGGTGAGCGACCTCAACGATGGTAACGTCCTGCGTGTCGCGGCGGCGGTCCTGGTGCGCGACGACGGCAAAGTGCTGCTCGCGCAGCGCCTGCCCGGAACACCCTATCCCGGTTACTGGGAGTTTCCGGGCGGAAAACTCGAACCTGGCGAATCCGCGCGCGATGCGCTGGCGCGCGAGCTCGATGAAGAGCTGGGCATCACCATCACGCGCGCCATGCCTTGGCTGGTGCAGCGCTATGTCTATCCGCATGCGCACGTAGAGCTCAGTTTTTTTCGTGTTTTCGGCTGGAGGGGAAATCCGCGAGGCCGCGATGGCCAGACAATCGCCTGGCAAACACCCGGGGCATTCGACGTCGCGCCGCTATTGCCCGCCAATGCGGTCGTGTTGCGCTCGCTGGAGCTACCGAGCGTCTATGCGATCTCGATGGCCGAAGACCTCTGCGTCGGGCCTTTCCTCGCGCGCGCCAGGAGCGCGATCGACGGCGGTCTCAAGCTCATCCAATTGCGCGAAAAATCCTTCACCGAGGAGAAGCTTGCTCGATTCGCGAAGCAACTCCTTGCCCTCGCGGAATCATGCGGCGCACGAATTTTGCTCAATGGCGACGCCGATCTCGCGCGCCGACTCGGTTGCGCGGGGGTGCACTGGACCTCGGAGCGTCTGTTGGCGGCGCAAGGACGGCCGACCGGAATGCTTTGTGCGGCATCGTGCCACGACGCGGTCGAGCTCGCGCGCGCGGTCGAGGTGGGTGTCGATTTCGTGGTGCTGGGCCCGGTGCTGCCGACGCCCACGCATGCGACGGTACCGCCGCTCGGGTGGAAGCGCTTCGAGGAGCTCTCGCGTGGGTTGCCCTTGCCGGTCTACGCGCTCGGCGGGCTCGTGCGCGCCGATCTCGAACAGGCAATGCAGCACGGTGCGCACGGGGTCGCGCTTCGGCGCGGCGCATGGCCCTAGGTCAGGAAGTGCCGGCCCCGGGCTCCGAGTCATCCGGCTCCGTTGGATCCTCGGCCACCGGCGCGCGATAGGACTCGGACGCCCAAGCTCCCAGATCGATCAGCTTGCAGCGTTCGGAACAGAATGGCCGGAAGCGGTTCTCCGTGGTCCACTCGACAGCTTTTGCGCATTGCGGGCAGGGCACGCTGCGTCGTCGGGGCGTCATGGCTCGATCCCCGGTGGTGGCTATTGGACGCTGTCGAGCGCCAGATCGAGTACCCGGGCGACGTGCAGTGCGTCGCGCCCGGTCCCGTCGGCAACCTGATGGCGGCAACTGAATCCGTCGGCGACGATCAGGGTTTCGGGCGCCGCGGCGCGTATCGCCGGCAACAAGCTAAGCTCGGCCATTTTCATCGACACGTCGAAGTGTTTCGCTTCGTATCCGAATGCGCCTGCCATCCCGCAGCAGCTCGATTCGACCACCCGCATCTTCAGTCCCGGAACCCATTCCAGAACGGTTTTTGCCGCCTCGAAAGCGGCGAACGCTTTCTGATGGCAGTGCCCGTGCAGAAGCGCCTCGGCATTTGGCAGCGACTTAAGCTTGAGCGAGAGCCGTCCGGCGGACTTCTCGCGCACCAGAAACTCCTCGAACAGCAGCGCGTTTCGCGCGAGCAGGTGCGCGTCCTCACCGAAGCGATAGGTCAGGAATTCGTCGCGCAGGGTGAGCAGGCACGACGGCTCCAGGCCGACAATCGCGACACCGCGGCGCACATAGGGCAGCAGTGCATCGAGTGTGCGCCGCGCTTCGTCGCGCGCTTGCTCGACCATTCCCGCGGCAAGGAAAGTGCGGCCGCAGCAAAGCGGCCTTCCCGAACCGAGGACATGGCTGTGCACCGTATAGCCACCGGCTTCGAGCACGCGCGTTGCCGCGTGCGCGTTCGGGTGCTCGAAGTAATTGCTGAAGGTGTCGACGAACAACACGACTTCGCGGCCGGACTTAGACGTCGCGGATGCGGACGACCCAGACCTCGCGGCGCGCAGGAACGACGCGTGCCACTGCGGCAAGGAGCGCCGCTGCGACAGACCCAGCCAACGCTGGGAAAGGCGCGCAGCACCCGGGAGCCGGTCGCGCAGGTTGGCGATCCACCGCACGCGGCTCAAGGCT
>JALZAO010000092.1 GCA_030948305.1 Pseudomonadota bacterium | reverse complement strand
CGCCGACACGAAACATTCCATCTCACGAGTAGCGTGCGAGGAGCTGGCGTCGCTTGAGCGCTAGCCGGGCAAGCGGGACGAGCCACGCGTGTTCTTCGCGTGAACGCCGGCATCGAAGTGCGCGTCGCGGCGCCGTCCCACGGGCTACGGGCGCTCACTCTTCCGCCTGCGAAGGGCGCACCCGGTCTACGAACTCTGCTCCGATTGTGCCGCGAGTTGGGCCAGCAACGCGCTTACCAGGGTCGACTCCCGCTTATAGAAGCCCTCGGTGTGAAAGGTCTCCTCCAGCGCAAACAACTCGTAATCGAGGTGATGACAGACCTCGTGAATCAACGTGCGCAGGAAAGTCTTGAACGCCACCACCTGCTTCCTCTGCGCGGTGCGCATCCATAGCGTGATGCACGCTCGCGTGCCGTCGTCTTCGGGCTCGTAGAGTCCGTGCAGCTCGCCGTAGTCGTCGGCGGGCCGCCGCAAGAGGACCTTCACGCGGACCGCGGGCACGCGGTAGCCCTCGAGCAGGGCGCTGACCAGACTCTGGCACGCGCCCTGCGCGCTGATGCGGTGCTCGTTGCGCAAGCCCTCCGCGATCGCCGCGATGGAACTGCCAAGCGCAAGTCCTGGCGGGATGCTCAGCGTCTCAATGGCGTCGCTCTTACGATAGATGCGCTGGCGGGCGGGCGAAAGCTTGTCGTAGTAGGCGAAAGGCACGGTAATGATTAGGTCTGCTTGAAGACTATCCGACCGCGCGACGCCGGCAACCGGGCCCATCGCGCACGCGCTTGACGCACTTCGCCGGCAGCACGCATATTGCCCCGATGCCCGTCGTCATCCACCCGGCAGCGTTCGCCTTCGATCCGTCAGGCACGCCGTTCTCGGAAAAGTTCGGCGATGTCTACCACAGCGCCGAGTCGGGGCCGGATCAGGCGCGACACGTTTTTCTTCGCGGCAACGGTCTGCCTCACCGCTGGGCTGGCACGCACGCATTCACCATCGTCGAAACCGGCTTTGGCCTGGGACTCAATTTTATGGCGACCTGCGCGGCGTGGCGGTCGGATCCGAAACGATGCCAGCGCCTGCATTTCATTTCCGTCGAACGCCACCCCTTCGTTCGCGAGGATCTCCTCACGCTGCACGCACGCTACCCTGAATTCAGCGGCGAGTCGGCCGCGATCTGCGCAGCGTGGCCGCCTGCGATCGCCGGCGTGCACCGGCTTCATCTGGGCGACGGACGAATTACGCTGACGCTAGTATTCGGGGACGTGATCGATGCCCTGCGCGACTTGCGCCTCGGTGCGGACGCATTCTATCTCGACGGCTTTGCGCCCGACCGCAATCCGCAGATGTGGTCGCCCGCGGTCATGAAAGCTCTTGCGCGGCTCGCGCGGCCCGGCGCGACCCTTGCCACCTACACCACCGCGCGCTCGGTGCGCGACGCGCTCGCGGCGGCCGGATTCGCGGTCGAGAAAAACATTGGCTATGGAAGGAAGCGCGAAATGCTGACGGGGCGTTTCGCGCCCCGCTGGTCGGCAAGGGATCCGGCTCCGGAGCGCGTCGAGTGGCTCGAACGCACCGCCTTTGTGGTCGGTGCAGGACTCGCAGGTGCAGCCGTCGCCGAGCGCCTCGCGTCGCGAGGCTGGCAGGTAGACATCCTGGATCGCAAGGGTGCTGCGGCCAGCGGGGCGTCGGGACTACACGCAGGCGTGCTGCAGCCGCACCTGTCGCGCGACGATTGCATGCTGTCGCGCTTCACCCGCGCCGGCTTCCTGTATGCGCATTCGCATCGGCGCTCGATGAGTCTCGACGCGAGCGCCTCGATGCGGCCGACTTGCGGCGTGCTGCAGATCGCTGATGACGCAAGCCATGAAGCGCGGATGGCAGAAATCCTCGCGGCGCTCGCCTATCCGGCCGAGTATGCGCAGCTACTCTCCCGCGACGCGGCCAGTTCGCGCGCAGGCCATCCTGTCAGAGCAGGGGGCTGGTGGATTCCGATGGGCGACTGGGCGCGACCGGGGGAAGTCGTGCGCGCACAACTCGCCGCGGCGGCGCATGCGCAGACGCCGGCTCCGCGGGTAAGGCTTCATCGGGAGGTCGCGGTGTTGCGACGTCTCGGCGAGCGCTGGTGTGCAATCGACGCCTACGGAGTCGAGCTCGCCAGCGCCCCGGTGGTGGTGCTTGCCAATGCCTGCGATGCCGCGCGGCTGGTGGATCTCGCACCGGTGCCGCTGCAGCGGATTGCGGGCCAGCTTACGCTTTTCCCGGCGTCCTCCGGCGCGCCCCGGACGGTGGTCTGCGGACGAGGTTACGTCTTGCCCGCGATCGATGGCAACGTCGTCACGGGCGCAAGCTACGATCCCGGAGACGAGGCTATGCAACCGGACGACACCCGTCACGCCGCCAACTTGCGTCGCGCCGAGCGGCTGCTGCCCGGGATTACCGCGCGCGTGGACATGGCGTCGTTGCGAGGCGAGGTCGGCACGCGCTGCGTAGCACGGGATCGCCTGCCCATGGTGGGGTCGATAGTCGACGTGGATCGTGCTCGCGAGATCGCGGACACGCTGCGCGGAGCCCACGCGAGCGACATTCCGCGCCTGCCGGGACTCTTCTGCGCCATTGCATTCGCGTCGCGTGGATTGGCCTGGACGGCGCTTGCCGCCGAGTGCCTTGCGAGTCAGCTCGAAGGCGAGCCCCCGCCGATCGAGGCGACACTGGTCGACGCAATCGATCCAGGCCGGTTCGCGGTCAAGCGCGCCCGCCGGGGAACGCTATAGCCACCAGCGACCGCTGCGACCGAATATCATTTTCGATTCGGCAGTCAAGACGCTACTATTGAGCATTACGAAAGTGCGCGGCCAGGTCCCTCAATAGGTCGGTCGTGCCGCCGCGCGATAACCGATCATGGTAAAAACAGTCTCCCGCTCCGCTTCGCCTATTGCCAGGCTGCTCAAGCCGCACGCCAAGGATCTCGGGGGCTTCGAGGTGCAGCGTCTTCTGCCTTCGATCGACGCGCAGATGATCGGGCCCTTTATCTTTTTCGACCACTTCGGCCCGGCGAGCTTCCTGCCCGGCCAAGGCGTGGACGTGTGTCCGCACCCCCATATCGGCCTCGCAACCGTGACCTATCTTCTGGAAGGCGCGATGATGCACCGCGACAGTCTCGGCAGTGTTCAGCGGATCGACCCGGGCGACGTCAACTGGATGACCGCCGGCGCAGGCATTGTGCATTCGGAGCGCACGTCGCCGGAAGATCGCGCCTCCGGCCAGCGCCTGCACGGACTTCAGACCTGGGTCGCGCTACCCAAGGCGCACGAGCAGGACGAGCCGTCATTCGCCCACTACGCGAGCGCGTCGCTGCCGAAAATCACGCTGCCGGGAGTGACCATGCGCCTGATCGCGGGCACGGCGTTCGGGCAGCGCTCTCCTGCGTCGACGTTCTCTCCCATGTTCTATGTCGCCGCGGAGATGGAGGCCGGCTCGGCGCTTGATCTTTATCCCGAGCACGAGCAACGCGGCGTCTACGCCATCGAGGGCGAGCTCGTGATCGCCGGCGAGGCGCTTCCCGTCCACCATATGGCAGTGTTGCAACCGTGGTCGACCGTGCGGATCGAAGCGCGCTCGCGCGTTGTCATGGTGCTCCTCGGCGGCAGCAAGCTGGACGGAGAGCGCTTGCTCTGGTGGAACTTTGTCGCCAGCTCGAAGGAACTGATCGACGCCGCAAGCGCGCGCTGGCGCGAGCGAAAGTTTGCGCCCGTGCCGGACGAATCGGAGTTCATTCCCTTACCGGAAAGGGCCCCCGCCGAGGGAACGCTGCTGTGACGTCGCTTCGCTTGAAAAACTAGGCCGGCACCGACTGCCTGATTTCTCCTTTCAATCCGGCCGCCGCGCGCAGCGTGTCGGCGCGGTCGATATTTTCCCAGGTGAACTCGGGCTCGTCACGCCCGAAGTGCCCATAAGCCGCGGTCTTGAGATAAATCGGCCGCAGCAAATCGAGCATCTGGATGATGCCCTTGGGCCGCAGGTCGAAATGCGCCGTCACGAGCTCGGCGATCTTCGCGTCGGAGATCTTGCCCGTGCCTTCGGTGTAGACGGTGACGTTGATCGGCTGCGCGACGCCGATTGCGTAGGAGAGCTGCACCTGGCACTGGCGCGCGATGCCGGCGGCGACGATATTCTTGGCGACGTAGCGGGCGGCGTAGGCGGCCGAGCGGTCAACCTTGGATGGGTCCTTGCCGGAAAATGCGCCGCCGCCATGCGGCGCGGCACCGCCGTAAGTGTCGACGATGATCTTGCGCCCGGTCAGCCCCGCGTCGCCATGCGGGCCGCCGATTTCGAAGCGTCCGGTCGGATTCACGAGATATTTGGCGTCGATCAGCATTTCGCTCGGCAGCACCGGCTTGATGATTTCCTCCACCACCGCTTCCATCAACTCCTTCTGCTTGTGATTCATGCTTGGATGATGCTGGGTGGAGAGCACCACCGTATCGACCTTCTTCGGCCGGCCATCGACGTAGCGCACCGTCACTTGCGATTTCGCGTCCGGCCGCAGCCACGGCAGCCGGCCGTCGCGGCGGACTTCGCTCTGGCGCTGCACCAGGCGATGCGCGTAATAGATCGGAAACGGCATCAGCGACGGCGTCTCGTCGCACGCATAACCGAACATCAGGCCCTGATCGCCCGCGCCCTGATTCATGTACTCCTCGGACGTCCGATCGACGCCGCGGGCGATATCGGGCGACTGCCTTCCATAGCAAACCATGACCGCGCAGCCCTCGGCGTCGAAGTGCAGCTCGGGGTCGGTGTATCCGATGCGATGAATGGTGTCTCGGGCAATACGCGCATAATCGTGCTTGTGATCGGTCGTGATTTCGCCCGTCATGACCACCAGGCCGGTCGACACCAGCGTCTCCGCGGCTACTCGAGCGTGCGGATCCCGCGTTAGAATCGCGTCGAGGACGGCGTCGGAAATCTGGTCGGCAACCTTGTCCGGATGGCCTTCCGAAACCGACTCCGACGTGAACAGAAAATCACCCATTGCTGCTCCCTGCGTAGGTTATTCGAAGATGCCTCGAGATGCGTGCAAATTGCGCGCGGCCCACGGCCACGGCGCAAAGACTTGAATTCTACCAAATCGGCGAGATCAGGCGCTGTAAGTGCCAGCGCCCGGCTCACCACCCGAGGCCAAGCGCGATGAATGCGGTCGCCCCGGACGAAATCGAGCGCGCGGCGCAGTTGTTGCACACAGGATCGCTGATTGCCTTTCCTACCGAGACCGTTTACGGATTGGGTGCGGACGCACGCAATGGCGAGGCAGTACGGCGGCTGTTTGCCATCAAGGGGCGGCCCGCCGACCATCCCGTCATCGTGCATCTGGCCGGCGCCGATATCCTGCCGCGCTGGGCGCGAGAGACCGGCGCAAGCGCGGAAGCGCTCGCGGAGGCCTTCTGGCCGGGCCCTTTGACGCTGATATTGCCGCGCGCCTCGACCGTACTCGATGTCGTGACCGGCGGCCAGGACAGCGTGGGCTTGCGCGTTCCCGCTCACCCGATCGCGCACGCGCTGCTGGCGCGATTGCTCGTCCTCGGCAGTGACGGCATTGCCGCGCCTTCCGCCAACCGTTTTGGCCGCATCAGCGCGACGAATGCGCGACATGTTGCCGAGGAGTTCGGAAATGCTATCGCGCTGGTGCTGGACGGTGGCTCGAGCCGCCACGGCATCGAATCGACCATCGTCGATCTCACCACGGATGAACCGGTGCTGCTTCGCCCGGGAGCCATCACCGTCGAGGCGCTGCGCCGCGTTCTCGGTTCCGCGCCGCGGACGGCAAATTCACAGTCGCCGAGAGCATCTGGCACGCTGGCCCTGCATTACGCGCCGAGGACGACGGCGCGGCTCGTTTCACCGGACGCGCTTGCTCACGCGCTCTCGACTTCGACTGAAACGGTTATGAACATTGCAGTGCTTGCGCGCTCGGTCGAGAAGCCGACGGGATTTGCGGGCACCTGGATCCGCGCATCCGAAAAGGGCGTGACCTACGCGCGAGATCTCTATGCCAGCTTGCGCACCCTCGACTCGCTCGGCGCTGACGAAATCTGGATCGAGGCGCCGCCGGACGGTCCCGATTGGGTCGCGGTGAACGATCGGCTGCGCAAGGCTACCTATCGGCAGTGACTCTCGTGCAAAAGGCGGTCAGCATTTGCCCGCGAATGC
>JALZAO010000091.1 GCA_030948305.1 Pseudomonadota bacterium | reverse complement strand
TTGCGCCGGCAGCAACTCGACGAACTCGCGGAATCGACCGTCGAGAAAGCTCCAGCCGCGCTGCACGTGGCGGATCAGGCTCTGCGCCTTGTACTGGGTGCAGATGCCGATGCGGCGCACGCCGGAGTTGACGCAGTTGGAGAGCGAAAAATCGATGATGCGGAACTTGCCGCCGAAGGGCACGGCGGGCTTCGCGCGCCAGTCGGTCAACGGTCCGAGACGGCTGCCTCGGCCCCCCGCCAGCACGATCGCGAGCGCGTCTCGCGCGAGCTGCGACATGAGCAGGCCCTGCGGGTCATGCTTGGCCGGGCCATAGCCGAGCGGCACGGATTCCTGATCGATGGTCATGGCTCGTTCATCCAAAATGCCTCCATCGCGAGCACCTCCTCGTACTTTCGTTGCCTGAAGGCGGGTCGCAAGTCTGCGGCGCGCCGATGCGCGCATGACTCATGCGCAGGCTAGCATGGTCGGCGCCGGGTTGGTGATCTGCTATATTCGAACAGAGCCGGCGCCGCCCGAGATCAACGGACGCTTTCTTGCCATCCCGGCGCCGCCAGCGACCGAACCGTTAGACGTTGTCCTTGCCTCCGCTTCGCATCCTCTACGCAACATCGGAATGCGCGCCGCTCGTCAAGACCGGCGGTCTCGGCGACGTCGCCGGCGCGCTTCCCGTCGCGTTGCGCCGGATCGGGCTCGACGTGCGCGTGCTCTTGCCCGGGTACCGCGGGGTGCTCGCGGCGCTGGCGGGCGCGCGCGACGCGGGGCGTATCGACGCCATCGCGCGGCTTCCCGCGGCGCGCCTGCTCGAAGCCGAGCTGCCGACAGGCGTTCCGGCGTGGGTGATCGATTGTCCTCTCCTCTACGATCGAGACGGCGGCCCGTATCAGGACGCCGCCGGCGTCGACTGGGAAGACAATCCGCTGCGCTTCGGCCTATTGTCGCGCGTCGCAGCTCTGCTCGGCGCGCGGCAGAGTCCTGTCGCCTGGCGTGCGCAGATCGTGCATGCGAACGACTGGCAAACTGGACTTGCGCCGGCCTACGCTGCACTCGCCCACAGCGGCGCAACGCCCAGCGTCATCACTGTCCACAACCTCGCCTTCCAAGGCATCTTCGCGCCGCATTGGGTCGCCGATCTGGGGCTGCCTGCGGCGAGCTTTGCGGTCGACGGCGTTGAATTTCATGGTCGCTTTTCATTCCTCAAGTCCGGGCTCTTCTATGCGAATGCGATCACGACGGTGAGCCCGACCTACGCCGAGGAAATCCAGCACGAGGCGATGGGCATGGGGCTGCAAGGCCTTCTTGCGGCGCGGCGCGATCGGCTCACCGGAATCCTGAACGGCATCGACACGACGGTCTGGGATTCGGCGAAGGATCCATTAATTCCCCAGCGATACAATGTGGCGACGCTGGACCGCAAGGCTTTCAACAAGAGAGCATTGCGGATGCGCTTCGGCCTCGAGCCGCTCCCCGAAATTCCTTTGCTGGGAGCGGTGACGCGGCTGACCGCGCAGAAAGGACTCGATCTCCTGCTCGATATCGCGGATGCTGTCCTTGCGTTGCCGGCACAGATCGTCATCGTTGCGACGGGCGACAGGGCCCTCGAGCAGCGCCTCCTCGCACTGACTGCTACCCGTCCGGGACTCCTGGCGAGCTTCATCGGCTTCGACGAAGCGCTCGCGCACCTCATCGAAGCCGGTGCCGATGCCTTTGTGATGCCGTCGCGGTTCGAGCCCTGCGGCTTGAATCAGATGTACAGCCAGCGCTACGGCACGCCGCCGATCGTCCATGCGACGGGTGGGCTCGTCGATTCGGTCGTCGATTGCACACCGCAGTCCCTTGCCGACGGTATCGCGACCGGCTTCAAGTTCTTCGCGCCAAATACCGAGGCGCTCATGGGTGCGATCAAGCGCTGTGCTGCCGCCTACGAAGATGCCGCGGTCTGGCGCGCGCTGCAGCGAAACGGGATGGCGCGTGATTTCAGTTGGAACGCCGCGGCGCGAGAATACGCGACGATTTATGCACGACTGGTGGCGAGTTAGACTCCGCGTTGCCCGCTCAACGGAGGGCTGACCATCACGAAAAAGCTCGAGTCACTTCCCCAGCATGTAGAGCTGCCACAAATCCCGATGACTCATGTGGCACATCGGCTGGATCGCCAGCAGCCCGGTCTTTCCGATGCTCGACTCGAGGTAGCGCATCTCGTTGAACTTTGCGTGAGTTTCCTCGTCTGCGGAGACCTCGAAGCCGCTCTCGTTCATCATCAGGATGCCCTTGGCGCGCAGGGCGACCTCCGTGTAGAGCCGCAAGTAGCACAACAGGTCCGCGACCACGGGTCCCTTGAACTTGGACGTCAGTGTAGTCAGATATTCACCTACCGGTGAATCTGAAAGGCGTCCCGAATTTATCAGCTCGAGCATTTCCGTGTCGGCATCGAAACCCCGCCCGAGCCAGTCGCCCACCGCCTTTTCGCTGCGCTGGAACACCGCGTAGAGTAGGGGAGGCAGCACCAGCAGGATGGCGAGCGTGGCAAGGTGCGGCGACATCAGCAGGTGGTTGAAACCCGAGTGCAGCACCACGGCGAGGCCGAAACCCGGAAGCAGCGCTCTCACGGTCGCGTCCGGCGTTCGCTCCAGCAAGCCGAGGGTCATCACGGCGAAGATAGCGGTGGCACCGCCGTGCATGATCGCGGTGCCAAGGCCACGCACGATCCACGTGCCCATGCCGGCATCCGGAACCAGATGCAGGAAGTACAGGTTCTCGACCGTCGCGAAGCCGGTACCGACGGCAAAGCCAAAGATCGCCGCATCGACGAGGAAACCGATGCGATGGGTACGGATCAACGCAACGACGACAAGCCCTTTGAGCAGCTCCTCGGTGATCGGCGAGACATAGCGCGAGAAATGCGTCAGGTCGATGCGCACGAGCCCGAGCGCATAGCCATTTATCAGGTAGCTGGCGCCCGCCACCATCGCACCACACGCGAAGATGGTGATGACGGCGCGCAGCTTCACCAGCTTGTAGCTGTCGAGATACAGCAGCGTGACAAGAAAGCTCAGCACCGGCAGCAAGCCCACCAGCGCCGCCTCCAGGATGCTAGCCGACATGGTTCGCAGCGATGGCGCTCACATGATCTTCAGCGAGATCATCCACTCGGTGTCCGCGCGCCGGCTCCCCTGGTGGCCGATCGCGTAGCCCACCGACAGTGTCATGTCGTACCAGTGCAGGACACTGAAGTGCAGATCGGCCTGCGAGCCGACACTTGAGTAGTTCTTGCGCAGCGCCGTATGTCCCGGATCCGTCCAGAGTCCCGCTGCGAATACCGCCGGCCGCAACCAGTTCAGGTAGAAGCTTGGAGTGCCGACCGACTCGAACACGACCGGAGGCAGATTCCACTCCACCATCTCGCGCACGAAACTGAGCGCACTGACATCGTCGATCCTGAATCCTGGCAATGAGGAATACTCGCGATAGCGTTTCACTTTTCCGTCGTCGACGTAGTTGTTGCCGAAACCGCCAAAGTAAAAATTCGCAACGGGGTTGTTGCGGTCCCCGCTCGCGATACCGGCGGCGCTTCGAAGCCAGACAGACGAGTGCGCAAGCGGGAGCGCAAAACCCAGGTCCAGATTACCGTAAAGCTGCGGAATGAACTGTCCGCTCACGCGGTTGGCATCGAGCTCGACGTTCCAGGTCAGTCCCTTCTCGTCGTCCACGGCACCGAGCGAGCGCCGCACGTCGGAGTAGTGCAGTCCGATCTTCCCGGTTGCCAGCCGGGTGAAGTTGGTCTGGACGTTTTGTGCGTTCGGCAGCGTGTCCAACTTGTCGTAGTACTCGAGATCGTAGCTCAGCGTCAGCTTTCGCGGGTCCTCGTATATAAGGAGATCGTCGTAGCCGAATTTGGCTGCGTACCCCTTGCGGCTCCGCTTCGTCGGACCGAATAGGTCGTAGAAATTCGAGCGGTTCCAGGAGAGACTGCCATGCCAACCCAGGTACTGCGCAGACAGTTCCACGTGGCCGCGCTCGCCCCCGGGGAGATTGCCGGTCGGCGTGTACGCAGCCGTCATTCCGAGGTTCAGGAATGCGATGGGATCTGCGATGTTGGTGTGATAACCGATCCCGATCGAATTCTTGTACCCCTGAAGCACTGGGTAGGCGTTGTCGACCCCCAGGTGGCGTGCCGGTAGGTATGGGCCCTCGCGGATCACCTGCTTCTCGTAATCGGCCGTGCTCGGCGGCGGCACCTGCCAGGTCTTGACGATCGGATATTTCTCCGCGAGTTCGGCCCCGAAAAATGTGACCGCGCTGACGTCCTTGAGCGGATGCGGCTCGATGATCGCCGGAAGGAACCCCTCGCCGGTATAGGCGAACACCACCAGTCGCCCGTCCGCGAGCGGCACCGGGCGGAAAAAACCGATCTCCGCGTTGGAAACCGCCTCGACCTCGCCCGTTGCAACCTCGTAGCGAAAAATATTGGACACTCCCGTGTAATAGCTGCTTCCATACAGGTAGCGCCCGTCGCGAGAAAACACGAAGCTCTCGGGGGTGGACTGCCCGAAGCGGAATTCGGAGAGCGGCTTCAGGTCGCCCCTCAAGACCTTGTCGAGTTCCCACACGCGAACGAACTCGTCCGTGTTGACCTCGCTCATCGACGCCGACAGCAGTCGTCCGTCCGGCGAAATGTCGAGATCATAGGGGACCGACCCGTAAGAAAACGAGTACACAAGCTGCCACTCGCTGTACGGGTACGGAATGCGCACGAATTGTGTCAGGCCGTTAACGTGGCGCACGCCCATCAACGATCGGTCGACCGGATTGAAAGCAATCTCTCCAATCCGCGCGTCCTTCAGCAGCATTTGCTGTTCGCCGGTCCGGACGTCCACGGCCATCAGATCGCGAAAGGCAGCGTTATCGTTGGTAAAAAAGGCGATACCGCTCGCCGGGTCATAGGCGAACGAGGCGACCTTGTACAGCTTTGCTCCTATGATATCGGCAAGCGGCCTTTCGCTGCCATCGCGGGTGTTCATTGCCCCGACGTGCTCGACGAAACCGGGGTAGCGAAAGGCCGCGTAGAGCATGCCGCTCTTCTCGTCGTAGTACATCCGCGATATCGAGCCCATCGCGCTACCAGCCAGTTTGCGGTAGGGCGTAATCGGATACCGTCGCAACTCGGCGAGGTTGCGCTGCTGGAACTCGTGTTCGAACGCGATCCAATCCTGCCACGCACGCTCGAGCGAAAGACCGAACACCTGCTGAAAGCCGTCCGAGTAATAGCGTTCGCTCCCCTCATTGCGCTTCAGCCACGCGACAACATTCTCCGGCGAATACGTGTACGCGAGCCAAGTGAAGAAGCGCGTACCATATAGATAAGCGTTCGCTCCGATCTGGAAATCGACCTGCACACCCCGCGAAACAAGTCCAAGGGGATCGTAGAAATGGGCGTCGTCCCGCACCATCGCCCGGAACACCATCTCGTCGTAGCCGCCCTGTGCACGCCCAATGCCGCCATCCATCCAGGTTTCCATGAAAACCGCGGCGCCTTCCAAATACCACCTTGGCGCGGTGTAGCGCGGTACCGTCAGGAAGCTGTAGAGCAGCGTTTCGGGATTCTGCGTTCGCGGAGCGACCTTGCCCAGAAAGAATCGGCGCCAGCGATTGTCCTCTGGGTTCGATACGTCGTTTGTCGCGATATGGACCATTTCATGGTTCATGAACGAGTACATGCGCTCGCTCCCCGGATAGGTCTCGAACGCGCGGGAGTTTGGCGCAACGTCGAAAACAAGCGTGTTGTGTGGCGCGGGAATCGCGCGGGCATTACCGTAGTCCGCGAAGTCTTTCAGCGCGACAGTGGTGGGTTCGGACGGAGTCCAGTCGAACATCCGGCGCTGCCATGCGAGCGAGTTGGTGAAGGTCCGCACGGCGTGCGGAACGAGGTAGCCGAGGGGATCGAAATAGATCAGCTTGAGATCCTTCGTCTCGACGTACGACATTCCAAGAGGGTTGTCGTCGGCGCTAGCCGCCAGGGGCATCAACACCAATAAAAGACACAATAAGCGACCTCGCACGGACTCCCCTCCTTCTGGCACCGAGAACGCCGAAGGATAATGTGTCGAGACCTAAAAGCAAAACCGCCGACACTCGGTCGGCGGTTTTGTTGTCTGAGACGGTGTGCGGATTGGCTACTTGCTCACAGCGAACTGCCCTGACTGCCCCGATTGACCCAGCTGACCGGATTGACCC
>JALZAO010000090.1 GCA_030948305.1 Pseudomonadota bacterium | reverse complement strand
GTCTTGGCCAGCACCATCGCCATGTTCGACATGACGCTCTTGAAGAACGGCCAGCGCGCGTGCATCTCGGCGAGCAGTGACAATCCGTTGCGATGGGTGGCGAGCCACGCGTCCACCGCGATACCGAAGCCGTACCAGCCGGGCAGCATCAGGCGGCATTGTCCCCAGCTGAAGACCCACGGTATGGCGCGCAAGTCCTCGATCTTCGACGACGCGGTACGCGACGCGGGCCGGCTGCCGATATTGAGCTCGGCGATCTCGGCGATCGGCGTCGCGGCGCGAAAATAAGCAATGAACTCCGGGGTGTCGTAGACCAGCGCGCGATACGCGGTGAGGGCGTGCGCGGCAAGCTCGTCCATTGCTGCGTAGTAGGCTTGCGCACGATCGCCGATCTGTTCGGTGTCGAGGAGGCTCGCTTCCAGCGTCGCCGCGACCAGCGTCTCCAGGTTGCGGCGGCCGAGATCGGGATCGGAATATTTGCTGGCGATGATTTCGCCCTGCTCGGTGATGCGCAGCCCGCCGGTAACGCTGCCCGCGGGCTGAGCCAGGATCGCCTCGTAGCTCGGGCCGCCACCGCGTCCCACGGTTCCTCCGCGGCCGTGAAACAACCTCAGCTTGACGCGCGAAACGCGAAACGCGTCGACCAGCGCCAGCTCGGCGCGGTACAGGGCCCAATTGGCGGCGAGATAGCCGCCATCCTTGTTGCTGTCCGAGTAGCCCAGCATCACTTCCTGCCAGTCGCCGCGTCCTGCGAGCCATGCGCGGTAGCACGGCAAGGCAAAGGCGGCGCGCATAACGTCAGAGGAACGCTTCAAATCGTCGATCGTCTCGAACAAGGGGCTGATATTGAGCGCCAACGCGTCGCCGCGCAGAAGGCCGGCTTCTTTCAGCAGAATGCCGACCTCGAGCAAATCGCTGACCGAGGCACACTTGGAGATGACATAGTTCGATAGCGCCGCAGCGCCGAAACGAGCGTGAATGTCCGCCGCCATACGCAGAATCGCTAGCTCGGACGCGGTGCGCGGCGAATATTCCATGTGCGGCGAAAACAACAGGCGCGGGCCGCCAAGCTCGCTCACCAGCAGCGTGACCCTGTCCGCCTCGGCAAGACTTGCATAGTCGCCGGCGACACCGGCACGCGCGAGAAGCTCGCCGACCACGCTCTCGTGGACGTCCGCGTTCTGGCGCAGATCGAGCACCGCAAGATGAAACCCGAACACTTCGACGGCGCGAATCAGCGGATCGAGCCGGCCCGCGGAAATGAGCTGCGAGCCGTGCGTGGCGAGCGAAGTCCGAAGCGTCGTAAGGTCGGCTACCAGCTCCGCCGGCGTCGCATAAGGCTCGAGCTCGGCTTGGGGCTTGCGTGGCGCGACATATTGAGCAAGCACGCGCGCCGTCGCGGCAATTCGTGCGTAGACACCGATCAATGCCTGCCGATAGGGCTCGTCCCTGCGGTGCGGATTGGCGTCGAGTCCCGCCTCTGCCAGCGCAAGCAGTTGCGCGGTCGGCGTCACCAGTTGCGTGGACAGCGACAGCTCGCCGCCGAGCCAGTGAACCTCGTCGAGGTAGTGCGCGAATGCGACGCAAGCCTGCGCTCGAATCGCATGCTGCAGCGTCTCGGCGACAACGTTGGGATTGCCGTCGCGATCGCCGCCGATCCAGGAGCCGAGACGCAAGAACGGCGGCAGGTGCAGCTCGTCACCCGCGCCTAGGCGCTGTCGCAGGTTTCGTTCCAGCGCGGCATAGAGCTTGGGCACCTCGGCCAGAAATGTGTAGCGGTAATAGGCGAGCCCATTGTCGATTTCGTCGAAGACGCGCAGCTTGGACAGTCGCAACATCGACGTCTGCCACAGTCCCAGCACTTCGCGATTGAGCCCGATCTCCAGCGCATCCGACTCGTCTGGCGTCAGAACGACGCGGTCGCGCCACTGCAACAGCCGCGCGATCTCGCGCTCGCTATCGAGAATGCTTTTCCGCTGCACCTCGGTGGGATGCGCGGTCAGCACCGGGCTCACCAGCGCATCGTCGAACCAGCGCGCAAGCGTGCTGCCACCGACTCGCGCCTGCGCCAACCGATCGAGCGCGTGCAGGAGACTTCCGATCTGCGGTGCGGAGCCCGCCAGCGCATGGACGCGGCGGCGGCGATTCTGATGCACGTCCTCGGCGATGTTCACCAGATGCGAGAAATACGAAAACGCCCGCACGACATCGAGGGCCTGGGCGATCGGGAGCTCGTTGAGCAGCGTATCGAGCTCGCGTTTGACGGCGGGAGCTTGCTCCGCGCCCGCGCGCCGGAAACCAATGGCGGTCTGCCGGATCGCTTCGATGCACGCGAAGCCCTGCTCACCGGTCTGCGCGCGCAATACGTCTCCGAGTATGCGGCCGAGGAGGCGCGTGTCTTCCTTGAGGGGAAGGTCTTTATCGGTCGCGGTGTCCATGGCTGACAGTATTGGTAACCGAGTTGGTAACTGAGTTGGTAACTGCTCAAGCCAGCTTGGCCTGCGTGCGTAGAGCCCGCGAGTTGCCGCATTCAATTGTAGCGAGTTTGAGTAATGTTGCCGCGTCGATTGCTGCACCGGTGCGGTGCGCTAGTTCGCGGCGTAAGCCCGCTTGATCTCCTGAGCCAGCTTCCACACCGCAGACGCGTACAAGCGGCTCCGGTTGTAGCGGGTCAGCACGTACCAGTTGTTGAACACCATCCAATAGCCGGAAGCGGCCTCGTCCTCGAGCATCAACATGCCTACCGAGTCCGCGCTCAGCCTGTTGGGAATCCCGTCGACATAGACGCCCTCGCGCCGCCACGATTCCAGCGTGCGCCGGTCGGAGATGCCGCCATCGAGCGCGCGCTCGACATTGTCCTGCTTGTCGATCTCGATTGCCGCGGGCTCCATGACCGGGTCACCCGTCTGCCAGCCGTGCATGGCCAGATAGTTGGCGACGCTGCCGACCGCGTCGTGGACGTCGCCAGCCAGATCGATCTTTCCATCATCATCGTAGTCGACCGCGTAATCGCGCAGGCTGCCGGGCATGAATTGGGGCAGCCCTTGCGCTCCGGCATACGACCCCTTGGGCGCGAGCGGAGAGATCTTTTGTTCACGCGTTTGCAACAGGAACTGCTTCAGCTCATTGCGGAAAAACTCGGCGCGCCGCGGATAGTCGAACGCGAGCGTCGTCAGAGCGTCGGCGACGCGGTAGGAACCGGTATTGCGGCCGTAAAACGTTTCGACTCCGATAATGGCGACGACAACTTCAGCGGGCACGCCAAATTCTTTCTGCGCCCGCTCGAGCGTCGCCGCATTGGCGCGCCAGAAGGCGACACCGCCGTCGATCCGCCGGGAGCTCAGGAACTGCGGTGCGTATTCGTACCATTTCGGCGGCGCAAGGACCGGCCGCGACATCGCGTTGACGACCGTTTGCTGATATCGGACCTTGGCAAAGAAGCGCCGCAGGGCGCGTGCGTCGAAGGCGTAATCGGCGACCATCTCGTCGATGAAGATCCGCACGTCCGGGCGATCGGCGTAGGTCGGCTGAACCGTCTGCGTCGGCGGCGCCGCGGACGCCGCCGACGCAGCAAGGAATGCGGCGAGAGCGAGGCCGCGCATTACCGCCCGCGCGAGCATCGTCCGTTGCGCAATCGTCGTCATGGGCGGCGAATGTTATCATCCGGCGCGCCGCACTTGACAGTGTTGGGAAGCGGCGCTTTAGGCGTGCTCGGTTTTTGCTCTTTATCGATGCTCTACCCCACCTTACGCAGGCTGCTGTTCAAGCTCGATCCCGAGACGGCGCACGAGCTGGCGTTTGCGGGTCTCGACATCGCGACGGCTCTTGGCATCGCGCAACGGTTCGCGCTCGATGTCGCCCCTTCTCCGGTCAAGCTGATGGGACTCTCGTTTCCCAATCGCGTCGGGGTCGCCGCGGGACTGGACAAGAACGCCCTTCACCTCGACGGCTTGGCCACCCTCGGTTTCGGGTTCATCGAATGCGGCACGGTGACTCCGCGGCCGCAGCGCGGAAATCCCAGGCCACGGATTTTTCGCGTGACCGAAGCGGAGGCCTTGATCAACCGCCTCGGGTTCAACAACCACGGCGTCGATCAATTTCTTGCCAACGTCATTCGATCGCGTTTCGGCAGACCGGGGCCGGAAGCCGGAATTCTGGGCCTCAACATCGGCAAGAATTTCGATACGCCGAACAACCTCGCCGCAAACGATTACCTGACCTGCCTGCGAGCCGTATACCCCTATGCGAGCTACGTCACGGTGAACATATCGTCGCCCAACACCGAAGGACTGCGCGAGCTGCAGGAGGGTGCCGCGCTCGAGAGCCTTCTGGCGACGCTCAAGGCGGAGCAGACGAAGCTCGCGCAAAGGCACCGAAAATACACGCCGCTGGTGGTGAAGATCGCGCCGGATCTATTGACGGCCGATATCCGGCGGATCGCCGCGCTGCTGATGCAATACAAAATCGACGGTGTGATCGCGACCAACACCACCGTCGACCACGGCGCGATTGCCGGCCAGGCGCATGCTGAAGAAGAGGGTGGCTTGTCCGGGCGCCCGCTCAGAGCCAAGGCGACCGCGGTTATCCGGATTCTTGCCCATACGCTGGCCGGGTCGCTGCCGATCATCGGCGTCGGCGGCATCATGTCGGGCGCGGACGCGGCTGAAAAAATTGCCGCCGGCGCTTCGCTGGTGCAGATCTATACGGGTCTGATCTACAAGGGGCCGCAGCTCGTGGCCGAGATTGCCGAAGCGCTGGCGCCCAAACCTACCTAGTGCGCTGTGAGCAGCGAGCCAGGTCCCGTTTGCGAAGCGAATGGGGTGCGAGCGACCGCGAATCGGCGCCCGCCGGCGACACGCAACGTTCCGCGCTACGAATAGCGAACAAAGAGCCGGCGCCGCTTGCGAAGCGAGGGGGGTGCGAGCGACCGCGAATCAGCGCCAGCCGGCTACGCTAAACGTGCCAAACCTCGGAAGCGTGCAAGGAGCTGGCTCAGGCGACCTGTGCCGGTGTGGCGTCGCTGCCGAATTTCTCTTCCAGCTTGGCCATCATGCTGACGAAGGCGCGATCGACCAGAGGTGCTGCTTCAACCAATCGTGCGCGGTCGTTGCGGAATCGCTCGGCCAGCTCGTCGGCTGTCAGCGACACCGCCTTCTGGCCCTGCCGGTTGGTAAACAGATAAGTCCCGCGCAACGGGCTGACCCACGCCAGCTTGGCGAACGCGAGATGACCGTCTTCGCCCTCGAATTCGACCCACATGCCTCGCTCAAGGCTGGCCGCGACTTCGGCAAAGCGATCCTGGACAGGCTCCGGCGTGGGTTCCGGTTCCGGCGCCGGCGGCGCCGGCGTCATCGCCTCGGCCAGTGCACGCGCCTTGCCGGCTGCTTCCATGTCGCCCTTGGCGGTCGCCTGCTCGGCGGCCGCGGTTGCCGCTTCCGCTACCGCCACCGTCGGCAGCGGAGTCGACGCCAGGCTCGGCTTGACCGCCGCGGCGTGCGCTTCCACCAGGTTCGACATGAACCGTTCGCGCTCTCCCGGCTCCCAGGTCACATTGTGAAGTCCGCCATGGAGCTGCTTCAGCAGGTTGCGCAGCATCGCCACCAGCTTCCTGCGGTCCTCGGTCATTCGTTTGGGCTGAACGCTCCACACCAGATCGTCGAGCGTTCCGAGCGCCGAGATCCATGCCTCGCTGTCCTCGCCTTCGCGAAGGTAGAGCTGGGTCAGCGTGCCGGCCCATTTGTCGCGCAGAAACGAAGCCAGGAAATTGGGTGCCGGAAACTCGCGCAGCCGACGCTCTATTTCCGCCCGGGCAACCAACTGCGCGATTTCCTGCTGGTCGCGCTGATTGATCTGGTCGGCCGTGGACTGGATGGTGAGCTCGGCGGCTCTCTCCTCGTCGGCGAGAAAGGCCTCCAGGTCCTTTCTCAGCTCGTCGAACAAGCCGACATCGTCGGTGAAGTCGTCGAGGATGCGATGGACGATCTGCTCGATCTTGCGATACAGCGGGTCGTCCTGGCCCATCGTCGGCGACCAGCCGATGCCCGCGTCCGCAAGCGCGTTGACCAGAAGCCGCGAAGGATGCGATTTCTTGGAGAAGAAGGCGCCATCGAGCATCGCCGCTTTCAGCACTGGTATCTGCAACCGGCCGACCAGCGCCTTGATGCTGTCCGGAAGATCCCGCGTCTCGAAAATGAAATCGAACAACATCGCCACCAGCTCGATGGTCATTGCCTCGAGCTGATTGGCGCGTTCGCCGATCGGCGACTCC
>JALZAO010000089.1 GCA_030948305.1 Pseudomonadota bacterium | reverse complement strand
TGACTTGGGCCTGCCGCGCGCGTCGCCAAGCCCTAAGCCTCCCATGTACAAAACCATCGAAGATACCGTCGGCAATACGCCGCTGGTGCAACTTCGGCACCTCGTCGGCAAGCCGAGCAACGTGATGCTCGCCAAGCTCGAGGGCAACAATCCTGCCGGCTCGGTCAAGGATCGGCCCGCCTTGTCGATGATCGTCGAGGCGGAAAAACGTGGTGACATCAAACGCGGCGATACCCTGATCGAGGCTACCAGCGGCAACACCGGCATCGCGCTGGCCATGGCGGCGGCGCTGCGCGGCTACAAGATGGTGCTGGTGATGCCGGAGCATCTGTCGCTGGAGCGGCGGCAGACGATGGCCGCGTTCGGGGCTGAAATCGTCCTGACGCCCAAAGCCGGCGGGATGGAAACCGCGCGGGACGTCGCGGAGAAAATGCGCGCCGAAGGCCGCGGCATTATCCTCGATCAGTTTGCCAATCAGGACAATCCGCTCGCCCACTATCGCGGCACCGGACCCGAGATCTGGAATGAAACCGGCGGGCGCATCACTCATTTTGTTTCGAGCATGGGCACCACCGGAACGATCATGGGGGCCGGAAAGTTTTTAAGGGAAAGAAATCCCGCGGTGGTCATCGTGGGCTGCCAGCCCGAGGAAGGCTCGCAGATCCCGGGAATTCGCAAGTGGCCGATTGCATACCTGCCCAGGATCTACGACGCGAAAGGCGTCGATCGCGTCGAACTGGTGTCGCAGGGCGACGCGGAGGAAACCGCGCGGCAGCTTGCGCGCAAGGAAGGAATTTTCGCCGGCATATCGTCGGGCGGCGCGTGTGCGGTCGCGCTGCGCATCGCGCGCGAAGTCGAGAACGCGACCATCGTGTTCATCATCTGCGATCGCGGCGACCGGTATTTGACGACCGGCGTATTCCCCGGCTGACGCCAGACGCGCGATGTGCCTGCCGTCAACTGTATGACGCCGACGCTGGTCTTCGACATCGAAACGGTACCTGATGTCGCGGGCCTACGCCGCCTGCACCGCTTGCCGGCGTCGCTTTCCGACGCCGACGTTGTCACCTGGGCGAGTCAACAGCGCCGCGCCGCAATCGGCAGCGATTTTCTGCCCTTGTACCTGCAGCGTGTGGTCGCGATCGCCTGTGCGCTGCGCGAGGGCGACGCATTTCGGGTTTGGTCGCTCGGTGAATCGGCGGACCCGGAGCCTGAGCTGATCCGCCGTTTCTTCGACGGCGTCGACCGCTATACGCCGCAGCTTGTTTCCTGGAACGGAAGCGGCTTCGATCTTCCGGTCCTGAGTCAGCGGGCGCTGATCCACGGCGTGGTCGCGGCGAAATTCTGGGACTTAGGCGACGACGACAGGGAATTCAAGTTCAACAACTACCTCCAACGCTATCACACCCGGCATCTGGATCTGATGGACGTGCTGGCGATGTATCAGCCGCGTGCCGCCGCCGGTCTCGACGCCATGGCGCGCCTGTGCGGATTTCCGGGAAAGGTGGGCATGGACGGCAGCGAGGTGAGTACCGCATACCGCGAGGGGAAGCTCGACCAGATCCGCCGCTACTGCGAGACCGACGTGATGAACACGCACTTGCTGTATCTCAGGTTTCAGCAGCTGCGCGGGGCGCTGGCGGCCGCGGAGTACGCCGCCGAAGTATCGCTGGCGCGCGAAAAGATCGCCTCGTACCAGCAGCCGCACTGGCAGGAATTCATCGCGGCGTGGGACGCCAACGTATGAATTGCGGCTAGCTGCGCAGGATCGGTAAGGGCGTGAAGGTTCCGCCGAGAAGTCCGCTCGAAGGCACGCCCCACCAGCGGTCGAGCGCGGTCGCGTAGACGCTCCGAAAATCGATGGCGTATCCCGGGTTGCCGTCGCCCGAAAGACGGTCGAGCGCAGCCTGTTCGCCATACAAGCCACCCGCGACGCGCCCGCCCAGCGCGAAATGCGCGCTCGCCGTGCCGTGATCGGTTCCGTTCGACAAATTCTCTCTGGGCCGGCGTCCGAACTCGGCATAGGTCAGCACCAAAGTATCGTTCCACTTGCCGAGCTCTTCCAGGGCGCTCCTGAGCGCGACCACGCCGCCGGCGAGATCGCCCAGGAGCCGCGCCTGCGTGCCCGGTTGCCCGCTGTGAGTGTCGAAGCCGGTGAGTGTGACGCGCACGACGGCGACGCCGGCCTCGTTGGCGACGATCTGGCAGGCGGTCTTGATCGCGTTGCCGAATCCGCCCTGCGGAAATTCCGTCTTGAAGGCGTAATTCGCATTGAGATGCGATGCGGCTTGCATGATGTCCGCCTCGACCTTCAGGATGTGCGAAAGAGCCTTGTTGCGCGATTGGCCTTCGGTCGTGGCGAGTCGCGCCTGTCGAAGAAACTGCTCGGTGTTGGCAAGAGCGATGGCGCGGGTACCGCCGCCCGCAAGCGGTCCGAGGTCGGGCGAGCCGATGATCACGCCGTCGGCGGCGAAGCTTTTTGGCGTGGGCGCGGCGCCAAATGCGCGCGTGAGCCAGCCGTCCTGCAAGTACTGTTCGCTCTTCGACGCGGTATCCCAGATCTCGATCGAACGGAAATGCGAAAGATTGGGTGCCGGATAGCCCACACCCTGCAGCACCGCAAGCTCGCGGTTTTTCCAAAGCGCAAGCAAGGGTTCCAGCGCCGGATGAAGCCCGACACTGTCGCTTAAGCGCACCACTTGCTCGCGGGGAATGCCGATCTTCGGCCGTAGCGCGTAATAGGTCGGGTTCGAGTACGGCACCAGAGTATTGAGGCCGTCGTTGCCACCCTTGAGCTCGATCAAGAGCAGCAGCTTGCGATAGTCCGCGCCGGCGGGTGTCGCGCCCCAGGCGACTCGGCTCATGAGCTCCGGTGCCAACGCTACCAGCGAGCCCCCGCCCGCGAGTTTGAGAAAGTGACGGCGATCCATGGCTTTCCCGGCGCTCACTTGACCTGGTAGGCGGCGTCGAGGACCAGAGCGCGAACCAGCGCCAGCGGCTCGCTCTCCGCGTCGGGCACCGTCTGAGGCGCCGTGGCGAGCAGCAGGCGCGATGCGGCGCTGCCGTGGGTTCTCGTCCCGCGCGACGCGTCGAATTGCGCAAGCCACAGGCCGCTTTCGAACTGGACGCCGCTCATGCCCCGCTCCATCGCCCGCATGAACCGAATCTGCCGCGCCTTTTCCGGGTCGAGCGCGATCTGCGGCTGGTTCGCTTGTCTCGGAACAGGACTCATCATCCCCGCATCGCGGCCGGCGGCCTCCTGCGCATTCGCGCCGGGAACCGTACGGGTCGAAGCCTCATCGCCGCGAAAAAGACGTTCCAGGAATTGCTTGCGGGCGAGGAGCGTGCTGGCGTTGATCCACGTCTCATGGCCGGGCCAGCCCTTGACGTTGGGCGGGGCGAAAAGGTTCTGCCCCATGCCCGCCGCCGCGACGGCAAACGGAGTCGTATCGCCCGGCTTCATGTCGAATTGGCGCAGGGTGCCTACCACCATCTCGATCGGCGACTTGACCAGCACGCCGCGATTTTCGACAGCGTAGAACGCGTCGCAAGTGAATATCCCGTGCAGGGCGACCTTGATGTCATAGCGCGAATCACGAAAGCGCTTTGCGATACGCCGGATCGCGGCCTCGTCGGGATCGGGCGAGATGAATTCGCGCCACAGCTTGCGGACAATGAACTCGGCGGTCGCGGGCTCTTCCAGCAGGATGTCAAGCACTTGATCGCCATCGAAATTGCCCGTGCGGCCGAGCACCGTCTTCACGCCGTCATCGTGGATGAAGCGGCGGAAAACGAACTGGCCCGTTTGGCGGTCGAGGCTCCAGCCGGTAAACGCGCGCGCGGCCTCCTTGATGTCCTGCTCGCTGTAGTGGCCTTCGCCGAGCGTGAAAAGCTCCATCACTTCGCGGGCGAAATTCTCGTTCGGCGAACCCTTGCGGTTTTGCGCGTTGTCGAGATAGATGACCATCGCCGGGTCGCGCGCGATAGCGTGCAGCAAGTCCGCGAAATTGCCCAGCGCGTTGGCGCGCAGCGTCGCGTTCTGCCGGTACATCAGCTCCGCGAGCTTGACCTTCTGCTGGCTGGAGACGAAATGGTTGTGCCAGAAAAGGGTCATCCGCTCGGTCAGCGGAGACGGTGTCGACAACATTTCGCCGACCCACCAGCCGCGCAACTCGAGGCCTTCGCGGAGCTGCTCCTGCTGGAACATTTTCTTTTCGGTATCGCTTGCATTCTCTCCGCGGCGCGGATAGCGAAGCGCTTCCGTCTCGGCAGTCCACGCCGGCGGCGGATTGACAGGGCTCGTACGCGCGCCGTCCAGCAGATTTCGCGCCGCCCGCTCGCGCGTCAGGCCAACGCTGCGCTGGATCTCGCCTTCCGTCGCGCCGAATCCCGTGCGGTTGAGCAGATGCCGCGCATCGTCATAGCTGAGCGCGCTGGAGGTGGAAGCGGCGGCAGCGGGAACGAACCACCCGGGTGACAACGACAAACCAACGGCAAGCGAGGCAAAGGCGAGCGCGTTGCGCATGAGAAGCATCGGGTGCGTCATTGAGAAGCGGACCTGGATCGCAGGAAGGTAGCAATCCATGAACGTGACAGTGTAGCGGCGTGTTGACTCCGGTGCAGAAACAGGTTGTAACAGCGTGTTGCCGGAGTGACAGGGGGAACCGACTACAAGCGAATTGTGCCTCGCCCCAGCTCGATGACGCGGCCCGATACAAAAATTCGCCCCCCCGAGTCGACCGCGAGCCCCAGCCTGCAGAGCCGGCCCACCGCCTCGCCTTGGGAGACGGACCATTGCTGCGGGAGCGGGGCGCGCGTAGCGACCAGCCAGCCGCCCAGATTCGCGCACGCCGAGCCTGTCCCGGGATCCTCGACGATCGCGCCGTGCTTGGGAAAGAAAAAGCGCGCCAGGATCGACTGTGGTCTGTCCTCCGCCCAGACGTAGGCCATCGCGCGCATGACGCCTGCGCCGAGCTGCGCGCTGCCGTGCCGCGAGAACAATGCCGCGTCTGGCGAAGCTCGGCGCACCGCGGCCGCGCTGGCAAGCGGGATGACCAGCTGCTCGCTGCCGGTGTCGACCCACAAGGGCGGCGCACCGAGGTCCGACTCCGACAACCCGAGCATCGCTGCCAGTTGCTCGTGCGATGCGTCGACCTCGCGCGTCGCCGGCGCCTTCGCTTCCAGCGTCCAGACGTCGCCGTGCGCGATCACGGGAATCGTCCCCGCAAGCATCTCCAGCGCCAGCGCGTCGCCCTCGCCGGCAAGCGCACGCACGACGTGCGCGCTTCCCAGCGTCGGATGCCCGGCAAAAGGCATCTCGAAGGTCGGCGTGAAAATCCGCACCCGCGCGTCGGCGACTTCCGATGGCAGGATGAACGTCGTCTCCGACAGATTGAACTGCAGCGCGAGGGCCTGCATGTCCGCGTCGGACAGTCCGCGCGCGTTCTCGAACACTGCCAGCGGATTGCCGGCGAGCCGTTCTTCGGCAAACACATTGACGATCCGAAAGGCGAATTCGCGCTTGCCGTCGCTGTCGTTCAAGGTCACTCCACCAGGAGGGAGGTCCGGGCTTCGGTCATGGCCAGTACGTCGGCCGCCAACGCCGCGATAGCCGCGGCGGACGCGTCCGCGACTTCGATCGTCGCCCCGCCGGAGGCGATTCCGGCGGAGAAGTGCCGCTGCAGCGAACGGGTGTAAAGAGGATCGTAATGAAGACTGAGCAGTTCGCCGATGAGCGCATCCCAATCCTTCTCCGCGGCAAATGCCTGCCAGCGCTGCAGCGCCGCCTTGCCGACCAGCGGCGCCAGCGGCTGAAGGCGTTGTGCCAGCACGGCCGCATCGTCCAGGCGAAGACCGTACTCTTCCTTGATCAGGGCCACCCGTTGTGCGAGCGCTGTCACGAGCGTGAGGCTTCGTCCGCCGCGCATGCGCTCGAGCAATGTCGCGGGCAGCTGCAGCTTGCCGATGCGCTTGCTTTCGGACTCGACAAAGACGATACGCGCCGGGTCGAGCGCACCCAGCGTGGCTGCGATCGCGGTCTCGAAGGCTTTTTGCGAGGGCTGCACGACACCGGGAAATTCGCCCAGCAATGAGCCGCGGTGGCGCGCGATTGCCTCGAGGTCTAGCGTCTGCGCGCCCGCCGCAGCCAGCGCAGCGAGGAGCCGGCTCTTGCCCGAGCCGGTGAGGCCGCAAAGGACCACGAACCGAAAGCGCGAGGGAAGCGTCTCGAGCTCTCCCACGACATGGCGACGATAGGCTCGGTAGCCGCCGTCGAGCTGCAT
>JALZAO010000088.1 GCA_030948305.1 Pseudomonadota bacterium | reverse complement strand
GGCAGCCGCATGCGCTCTCCTTCGCGTTCCTGGCATGCGGCGCCGAATCGGTGCCGAGAAAGTATTTCGGGCTTCCGCCGGTCGCCACGCGCACCAGCGATAGTCGATGCGCTTCGCGCTTCAGCACCGGCATACAATAGAAATGCGGCCGCAGGCCGCCGGCGAGGAGCGCGTTTCGCGACCATAAAAGGTGCTGTGGCGTGATCGTCGCGCCGACGTTGGCGCCCGCCGCGTCGATGAATTGCGCGGCCTCCGTCGTGGTGATGTGCTCAAGAACGATTTTGAGTGCCGGAAAATCTCGCACGATGCGAGAGAGCTGCCGATCGATGAACACGTGTTCGCGATCGAAAATGTCGACATCGGGGTCGGTAACCTCGCCGTGCACCAGGAGCGGCAGGCCATGCTTCTCCATCGCGGCGAGCGCCGCATGCACCTGGCTTAAGTCGGTGACGCCTGAATCCGAATGGGTGGTCGCTCCCGCGGGGTAGTACTTGGCGCCGATGACGAATCCCGACGCGCGGGCCCGGGCAATTTCCTCCGCGGGCGTGTTGTCGGTCAGGTAGAGCGTCATCAGCGGCGCGAAAGTGGACCCCGCAGGCAGCGCAGCAAGAATGCGATCGCGATACGACGCGGCTGCCGCTACCGTGGTCACCGGAGGCATGAGGTTGGGCATCACCACGGCGCGGGCGAACGTCCTTGCCGTCGCGCCGACGACCGAGCGCATCATCTCGCCGTCGCGCAGGTGAAGATGCCCATCATCGGGGCGGGTGATCGTGAGGGTCATTGAAACATCACGGAAAAGTCGCTCAAATGGCCTGTTTTTACGCATTATACGGGGCGTGTGGCAGCCGCCGCGGGCAGTGGCAGGGCTCGCTAGCCGGCTCCTTGGTCGGTAGCCGTAGGTTGTAATGTTGTGTGTCGTCGGCCAGCGCTGATTCGCGGGCGCTCGCACCCCATTCGCTTCGCGAACGGCGCCGGCTCCTTGAATGGCAGGCGTGAGACGGTATGTCTCGTGTCGCCGGCGGGCGCTGATTCGTGGTCGCTCGCACCCCACTCGCTACGCGAGTGGGACCTGGCTCGCTGCTCACATCGCCACCTGGCTCGCTGCCCCCAGCCCCGATGGCTTGCGCCGAGCCATTCGAGATATAATGCGCGGTTTGATGCTGCGGGCGTCGGTTCGCGGCTCGTTGCAGGAAGGTGACTGCGTGGCAACCAAAAGTGTAGTAACCAGGAGCGTCGCGGGCAAAGGCGTCGGCGGCAAGACCGCCGCAGCCAAGACCGTGACGGCGAAGGTTCCCGCGAAAAAGGGCAAGGAGCTCAAGGACCTGAGCGAACAAGATCTTTTGAAGGCGCCCGACAAGGAGTACATGAACGAGGCGCAACTTGCTTTTTTCAAGCAGCGCCTGCTCGAGCTTCGTGCGCAACTCCTGAACAACGCCGACGACACCGGCCAGCATCTACGCGAGAATGAGGTAACCACCGACCCGTCGGATCGCGCCACGCTCGAAGAGGAATACACGCTCGAACTGCGGACCCGCGATCGCGAGCGCAAGCTGCTCAAGAAAGTCGAAAAGTCGCTGAAGATGATCGACGCTGGCAGCTACGGTTACTGCGAGGAAACAGGCGAGCCCATCGGGGTTCCGCGGCTGTTGGCGCGCCCGACGGCGACGCTGTCACTCGAGGCGCAGGAGCGGCGGGAGCGGGTTCAGAAGCTCTACGGCGATTAGCGATCTCGAACCGACGGTCTCCGCCAAACGAACCATCGCCAAAACAATGGCCCGCCAAATGCACGGGCCATTGTCGTTTCTGACGCCGCAGCGCCAATCTGGCGTACTAGAGACCGAACGTCCCGCGGTGCGTCCAGCCCGCCGCCATGAAAAACAACAGCGGAATCGATAGCATGGTGTTGACCCGCGAGGTGAGAAACGCGACCCGGCGCGCTTTGACCTTTTCCTCGTCGGTAGCAGGCTTGAGCCCGAGAATTTTTTGCTGGTTGGGCCAGATGAGCGCCCACACGTTGATCAGCATGATGGTCCCGAGCCAGGCGCCCACGCCGATTCCCGCCACGCCCTTCGAGAGCGTGAACGCAGGAACAAACTGATTGCCGAGCAACGCGGCACCAGTCAGCCAGGTGACGACGGCGGCCCATCGGAAGTACAGCAGTGCGCGCGGTGCGACGTGCTTGGTGATGCCCGCCGCAGTGCCGTCGGCGGTTGCTGCCTTGAGCGCGGCGGCCTGTACGAAATTGAAGTAATACAGCAGGCCGATCCACATCACACCGGACAAGAAGTGCAACCATCGAGAAATCGCGGGAACCCAATCCATGGCGGCACTCCTTTAGGTGAGAAGGCTCTTGACGACGAAGTAAAGGACCGCGGTAAGCAGCACCCCGCAGATGACTGTTCCCCAAAGAGAATCTAGCGGATTCTTCATGATCTCCTCCCCCTGTGCTGCCATCCGGCGGAAACCGGGTGGCTGAAACTTTGGCTTGGTTACAGTGTCGTTGAAATTGTAGCAGGCACGCAAGAAACAAGTAACGTCACCGTAGTTGGAGCCGCGGCTGAAACCGCCGTTCTGCGAATTCGCAGCTTCGCCGGCGTTATCCCGGGCGGTAGAATCTACCAGCCCGACCGGTCAATCAAAGGAGAATTCACCCATGGCACAGCCGTTCACGCTCCCGCCTCTTCCGTTTGCCGAGGGTGCGCTCGCGCCCTTCATCTCGGCGCAAACCATTGGCTTCCATTACGGCAAACATCACAAGACGTACGTCGAGACCCTCAACAAGCTGGTCGCGGGGACGGAGTTCGAGGGGGAGTCGCTGGAGGCGGTCATCAAAGCCACGGCCGGGAAGGCGGACAAGACTGGCATCTTCAACAACGCAGCGCAAACTTGGAACCACACGTTTTACTGGAATTCGCTGAAGCCCAAAGGCGGTGGTCCTGCCCGCGGCGCGCTGGCGCAGAAAATCGACGCCGCGTTCGGAAGCTACGACAAGTTCAAGTCCGAGTTCGCCGAAGCGGCGGTGACGCAATTCGGCACCGGCTGGGCCTGGCTGGTCGCGGACGCCGGCACGCTCAAGGTGGTCAAGACCGGAGATGCCGAGGACCCGCTCACCAAGGGCCAGACGCCGTTACTGACTATCGATGTCTGGGAGCACGCGTATTACCTCGATTACCAGAATCGGCGCCCTGATCACGTCAACGCCGTGATTGACAAGCTGCTCAACTGGGATTTTGCTGCCGAAAATCTGAGCAAAGCGTAGTCGTTGACCCTGGGTTGGCGCGCCGCCGCCCGTCGGCTTGTTGGTCCGTGGCGATGAGAACATAATTGTCCCCTTTGAACTTGGAAGCCGATAGCGGTCGCAATGGCGTTCAACCTGTTCCCCAAGCCACCGATCAAGGGTAAGCCGGGCGAGGCGAAGCCTCCGGAACCCAAAGCCCAGCCGGTCCCGGGATCCAGACCTGTCGCGCGGTCGGGAACGGCACGCGAGCTCGCCGCTTCGGTCAAGACGCGCGCAAGCGGGACGGCGTCGCGGGGAGCGAACGAAACGGGGGCCGGGGAGCGCGAAATCACGCTCACCGGGCCTCACAGCATGATCGAATGGAGTCCTGCGGCGAACAAGAAAATCCAGGTCGGCGAGGCCAACCCTGGTTTATGCGCGGATCTAGAAAATGCCGCTCTCCATTATGCCAACGGGCAGGCACCGCAGGCGCGCCAGGTGCTCGAAACGGGCATCGTCAGCGACGACGACACCAAGAACTCGCCACTGGCATGGCTGGCGCTGTTCGACCTGCTGCAGCGCGCGAACGATCGAGCCGCGTTCGACCAGCTTGCGTTGCGCTATGTGGTCGCGTTCGAACGCTCGGCGCCGGCTTGGGAAGATCGCTGCGGGCATGTTCCCCCCGGGGCACGGCCCGCCGCCGGCGGTTATGTCGGATTGACCGGTAAATTGTCGGCGGGGCACGCACAGCAGATCGCCGGCATGCTGGCGTCTTCGCTGAAGCAGCCGCAGATGCGACTCGATCTGGGCTCGATCACCGGCGCCGACGACGCCGGCGCCACGCTGCTGGCCAACGCCTTGGCGCAGCTTCGCAAGCGCCATTACCCTTTGGTCCTGCAACACCCGGAAAAAATACGCCGCGCCCTCGAGCAATCGGCAACCCAGGGTCGCGACGCGGCGGAGGGCTACTGGCTCCTGCTGCTGGAACTGCTGCAGTGGCAGCACGATTTCAAGGTGTTCGAGGATCGTGCAGTCGAATACGCGGTAGCGTTCGAAGTTTCGCCTCCGTCCTGGGAGCCGCCGCCGGACACCGCGCATGCTGCCGCCGAAGCCGAGGAGCCCGCCGCCCCTAGCGCCGTGCCGGAAAATGCCGACCAGCTCTGTTGGCACGGAGTGCTTACCGGCTCCTCCGACCCGCAGCTCGCCAAGTTCATCGTATTTCGCGAGGGTCGTCACACCATTCCGATCGACATGAGCGCGGTCGATCGCATCGATTTTGTTTGTGCGGGTGCCCTTTCCAACGCGATCATTCGCGCGGAGTCGCAGCGCAAGGGCGTCCAGATCATCGGCGCGTCACCGATCATTCGCGCGCTGCTGTTGCTCATCGGCATTTCGCCGCGGCATTTCGTCAAGAAGGCCCAGTAGGCGCCGGCGACTCATTGACCGAAATGCGGCGGCGTCGCGATCCGGCGTTACCGCGCGCCACGCAGGACATGCCAGTCAAGCATTTGCAAGGCAGGTATTCAATGCGCCTGCGCTGTTGGAATAGCGGTTCCGCCGCCCTCCGTCGAATTCGAATCCGCTCCGATCATGGAAATCTTTCACGGCACTACCATATTGTCGGTCCGGCGCGGCGCCAGCGTGGCGCTGGGCGGCGATGGCCAGGTGACTCTAGGCAATGTCGTCATCAAATCGACTGCGCGTAAAGTTCGCCGGCTCTTCAACGACCGCGTTCTGGCCGGTTTCGCGGGCGCCACCGCGGACGCATTTACGCTATTCGAGCGCTTCGAGGCGAAGCTCGACAAGCATCAGGGTCAACTGCAGCGCGCTGCGGTAGAACTGGCCAAGGACTGGCGCTCCGACCGCATCTTGCGCCGGCTCGAGGCTATGCTCGCGGTCGCCGACAACACTACCTCGCTGGTCATCACGGGCACGGGCGACGTGCTGGAGCCCGAGCACGGCATCGTCGCCATCGGCTCGGGGGGCGCATATGCACAGGCCGCTGCGCGAGCGTTGCTGAGCCACACCGAGCTTTCCGCGGCGGACATCGTCAAGCAAGCGTTGACCATCGCCGGCGAGATCTGCATCTACACTAACCAGAATCACGTGATCGAAGTTCTCGATTGATGGACGGTGGCACGAGAGACTACGACGTCGCCGTTCTCGGCGCGGGCCTCGTCGGCTTGTCGCTCGCCACGTCGCTGGCGCGCGCGGGGATGCGGGTGGCGATCGTCGATCGCTCGAATGTCGATGGCTCGAGCGTCAATCCGGCCGCCTATTCCTCGATCGATGAAGATTGGGATGCGCGCGTCTACGCCATCAGCCCGGGCAGCGTTACGTTCCTGAGCGGTATAGGCGCGTGGCAACGGCTGCGAGCGGATCGTCTTTGCGCGATCGAATCGATGGACGTTCGCGGCGATGCGGGCGGCAGGCTCATTTTCTCGGCGTATGAGCTAGGTGAGCGGGCGCTGGCATGGATCGTCGAGAACCGGGAGATTCATGCCGCGCTTCTAGCTTGCGTTCGCGATACGCCGGGCATCGACGTGCTGGCGCCGCGAGTGCCGGCAAGCATCGCATGGAGCGCCGCTGCCGCGGAGCTGCGCTTCGATGGTGGCGACGCGCTGTCGTCGCGACTGATCGTGGGGGCAGACGGTGTGCGATCGTGGACGCGAACGCAGGCCGGAATGCACCACGATCCACGACCGTACGCTCAGACCGCGGTGGTAGCTAATTTCGCCAGCGAACGCGCGCATCGCGGCCGCGCCTTCCAGTGGTTCCTGCCCGACGGCGGCGTGCTCGCTTGGCTGCCCCTGCCCGGCCGCCGGATCTCCATGGTCTGGTCGGCGCCCGAGCCGCTCGCGCGTGAGTTGCTCGCCCTCAATGGCGGCGCGTTGGCGGAGCGGGTCGCATTGGCGGGCGCGCGGGCGCTGGGCGAGCTGACGACGATCACTGCGCCGGCGTCGTTTCCGCTGTCCTTGCTCAGGCTGCCGTCGGTGATCGCGCAACGCATGGCGCTGGTGGGAGACGCGGCGCACGGCGTACATCCGCTGGCGGGTCAGGGGGTCAATCTCGGCTTCGGCGATGCGGCCGCGCTGAGCTTCATATTGTCCGACCGCGGCACCGTCCGCGATCCGGGGGCGTCGCTGTTGCTGGAGCGCTATGCGAGGCGTCGTCTCGAGCCGGTGTCGGCGATGCA
>JALZAO010000087.1 GCA_030948305.1 Pseudomonadota bacterium | reverse complement strand
TCCGCGCGTTCTACCAGGGGAAGCTCAAGACCACGCTCGCCGAGCTGCGGCGGCCGTACGATTTGCTCGTGCTCAAGGTGCTCTCGCTGTTGCAAGACAGCGATCCGGAGCTGGCATCCGCCATCGTGGCCTCGCGCGAGGCAATCTGGGGCATTCTTGCGGATCCGAAGAAATTCGCAACGATCTGATTTAACGCAGGAGACACCATGAATAACCGTGTGACGTATTGTGCGATTGCATTACTGATGGCGGCAGGCTTCGCGGTTCCATCGCTTGCCGCCGACGACGCGGCGATGAAGAAGGATCTCTTCACGGTGATCACGTTGCAGGGATTGCCCTGTGGCGAAGTCGTCAGCGTCACGACACGGGGCGACAATAATCACGTCGCGTCCTGCAAGGACGGAAACCGTTACCACGTGTTCCTCAACGCCCAGGGGCGCGTTGTCGTCGAAAAGCAATAAAGAGCGCTTCGACAATAGCAGATCACTCTCATTGCCTCGGAGGACGCTCCATGAAGCGTTTTCTTGCCACTCTATTGCTGATGCCCGCCCTCTTCGCGACGGCCTTCGCTGCCGAAATCAGGATCCTGAGCGCGGGCGCCGTCGAGTCTGGTCTGCAAGCGTTCGCGCAGGTGGCCAAGCGCGAGACAGGCCACGATCTCAAGATACAGTTCAACACGACGCCGCAGATCGCTCAACGTCTCGCTGCGGGCGAGGCCTACGATCTGGTGATTGCTCCGCCGGATGCGATCGCCAAGGCTGCTCAGGATGGTAAGGTTGTCGCCGACACGCGGATTGCAGTCGGGCGCGTCGGCGGCGGCGTCGTCGTGCGCAATGGCGCACCCGCTCCCGACATAGCATCGGTCGACGCATTGAAACGGGCGCTTCTGGCCGCGGACTCGGTGGTCTATAACACGGCGTCCAGCGGTATTTATCTCGACAAGCTGTTCGAGAAGATGGGCATTCTCGAGCAGCTCAAGCCGAAGACCACGCGCTATCCCGATGGCGCATCGGTGATGGAGCATGTGAGCAAGGGCAGGGGAAACGAAATCGGTTTCGGTGCGATCACCGAGATCAAATCGTACGAGCCCAAAGGCGTGAAGTTGGTCGGCCCGCTGCCGGCTGACGCGCAGAATTACACCAGCTACGAGGCGGCGATGACGACCCGCGCAACGTCACCCGAGGCGGTAAAGGCTGTGCTCAATCAGATGGCGACGCCGGCCGGCAAGGCTGCGCTTGCGGCGGGTGGAATGGAATAACCAGCCAGGGAGAATTTTGGATGACCAAGCCAATGCCCAAAGCAAGTCCCGGCAAACGCCTGCGCGCGCTGATCGAGGCACCCGAGATCCTCGTTCTTCCCGGCGTATTCGACGGCTTCAGTACGCGGCTCGTGAGCAAGCTCGGCTACACCGCCGCGTTCGTCAGCGGCAGCGGCGTGAGCGAATCGCGACTCGGTCAGCCCGACGTCGGGCTGATGGGGCTCGAGGATAACGTCGCGGCGGCGCGCGCCATGGCGGCGTGCTCGGAGTTGCTGTTGCTCGCCGACGGCGACACTGGCTACGGCAACGCGCTCAACGCGTTTCACACCGTCCGCGCCTTCGAGCGCGCGGGCGTCGCCGGGCTGATGCTCGAGGATCAGGTGTGGCCGAAGCGGTGCGGGCACTTGAAAGGCAAGGAAGTCATTTCGGCGGAAGAAATGGCGCAGAAGATTCGCGCCGCCGCCGAAGCGCGCGTCGACCCCGATTTTGTCATCAAGTCGCGCACCGACGTGCTGGCGACGCACGGCGTCCCGGAAGCGATCCGCCGCCTGAATCTCTACGCCGAGGCCGGCGCGGATCTGCTGTTCGCTGACGCGGCAATGTCGATCGACGATATCGGCACCATTGCCAAGAACGTGCACAAGCCGCTGTCGGTGAACATGGGCTTCGGCATCCGGCAGCGGTCCACGACGCCGCTTCTTTCCGCCAAGCAGTTGCAGGATCTCGGCGTGTCCGTGGTGATCTATCCGCGCATGCTCACCGCCTGCGCGTTGATGGGCATGAAGCGCGGCCTCGAGCTGCTGCAGCAATCGCTCGATAGCGGCAAGGTCGTCGATCGCCCCGACGCGCTGGTCTCCTTCGAGGAGCTTCACGACATCATGGGCATGGCGGAAATCGAGGACATGGAGCAACGCTTCCTCACGCCGGAGCAGCTCGAGGCCAAGTACGGGCTAGCGCGCGAGCCGGCGATCATGCCGGGCGCCAAGCCGGCGTCGTCGAAACAGACGGCCTGACGTGGTCCATGCACTCGCGGGAGATGGCGGCGCGGGAAACGTCGGCCCGATAAACGCCGTCGATTGCCACGCTCACGTCATGCGGCGCGACGCGCCGCTCGCGCCGGACCGGCATTCGGCACCGAAGCGCGATTGCACCGTCGAGGATTACTTGACCGTGCTCGACACGCACGGCATCTCGCACGGCGTGCTCACCGCGCCGAGCTTCTACGGCACCGACAACCGCTTGCTGCTGGAAGCGCTGGACCGCGCGGGCGGGAGGCTGCGCGGCACCGTCATCGTCGATCCCGAGATCGACCCCGCGTCGCTCGCGGCAATGGGCCATCGCGGCGCTGTCGGCATTCGACTCAACTGGATCCGGCGCTCGACGCTGCCCGACGTCTCCGCTGTGGATTACCGGCAGCTGTTCGCGAACGTGCGCGACCTCGACTGGCACGTCGAGATCTATCTCGAAGGCCCGTCGCTCGCGAAGATTCTGCCGGCGATTCGCGAAAGCGGCGCCAAAGTCGTTGTCGATCACTTCGGCAGTCCCGATCCCGCGCGAGGTGTCTCCTGCTCGGGATTCAAGGCAGTTCTTGACGGCGTGCGTGCCGGGGACACATGGGTCAAGCTCTCCTCTCCCTATCGGCAGGGCGGCGCCGATGTGCAGCGCTACGTCGACGCGCTTCTCGACGCGGGCGGTCCGCGGCAGCTCCTGTGGGCGAGCGATTGGCCGTTCGTGTCGCACGAGGACGCGGTCATCTATCGCGATTGCGTGAAGTGGCTCGCCGATTGGATCCCCAACCCAGCGACACGGCGCATCATTCTGGCGGATACGCCGGCAAGCTTGTTCGGATTCGATCGCGCGTTGCCGACGCGAATCAATCAAAGCAATACGGAGGAGGCGTCGCCATGAAATTGTTTCTCACTATCGTCGCCGCGCTGTTGCTGGGCGCAACATCGATCGCGCTCGCGGAGCCGATCAAGCTCATCGTCCCTACCGCGCCGGGCGGGGGCACGGACGGGTTTTTCCGCGTGCTTGCCAAGGAGGCGACAGCCTACATCAAGGATCCGATCGTCGTCGTCAACGTTCCCGGCGCCGGGGGAACGATCGGCGTCGCGCAGATGGTGCATTCGCCGCCCGACGGCCAGACGCTCGCCGCCGTGTGGCTCGGCCCGGTGACGGTGTCGCCGCACACGATGAAGGTGCAGTACACGCCCAACGACTACATTCCCGTGATCCAGCTCACCAGCGCGCCGTACGTTTTCTGCGTGCACCCCGATTTTCCGGCTACCGACGGCAAGAGCTTCATCGAGGAGTTGCGCAAGAACCCGGACAAATACACCTACGGCAACGACGGCGCCGGCGGCCCGGGCCAGCTCGCCGCCGAGCGCATCTTTCGCGCGATGAAGGTCAAGGCGCGCGACATACCGTTCAAGGGCGCGGGCGAAACGCTGACAGCCTTCCTCGGCAAACACATCGACATTTATGATGGATCGGTGCCGCCGGTATTGCAGCACGCCCAAGCCGGCAGGGCGAAATGCGTCCTGCTCAGTTCCGCGGACAAGGTCGCCGCGCTGCCGTCGGCGTCGGGCTTGCGCGAACTGGGCATTCCCGACGAAGAGTTGATCCTCTGGCGCGGAGTGCTCGCGCCCAAAGGCACGCCGCCGGCGAAGATCGCCGAGCTGGAGGCGGGATTCGAAAAGGCCGCGAGCGCCGCGGCTACGCGCAAATTCCTGGATGACGCCGGCGAGCAGCTCCTGATCCGCAAAGGAGCGGCGCTGCGTCAATACATCGACCAGGAGTACGAGGCGATCGGCAAACTTGCGAAGGCGCTGAATCTTTCGCCGCAGTAATGCGATCTACCGATACGCGACGACGTCGATCGGCGTGCTAGCCCGGGCGAAAGGTCCTGGGCCCACGCATCGGAGGCTGTGCAGCAAATTGGTGCCCACCGCGGCCAGGACGGAAGTGGCGAAAGTTCGGCGCTCGCAGCACGACAATACTCGTCGGATAGATGCCCGGAATCCCCCAGAGCCCGCAGTCGATCCACGCGTCGCAGCCGGTATTCGCGGGCGGGCCGGGATTGACGGCGTACGGCGCAGGCGGGGGTACGACAACGTATTGAATCACCGGCGGCAGGATAGCTCGGTAGTCTGCCGGCGGTGGCGCTTGGCCCTTGGCAAGCTCGATGTCCTCGAGCTGACGAACGCGATCCGCGAGGGCTTTTACCTCGGCCTGGCGCGCAGCTTCGCGGGCCGCCTCGGCACGCGCTGCGGTTGCTGGCGCGCTCTCGTGCGTGACGCTCGCAACCCGAACCCCGTCAGGCGGAGCCAGATTGCTGACGTTGACCGATCCGGACGCATCGATCCACGTGTAGATATCCGCGTGAGCAAGCTCCAGCCCAAACGTCACGGCGAGAATTGCGGGCAAGGATGCACGCAACAGACTAGTACGCATCAATGGCTTCCGATAACCACTCCCGCCATTGTAGGCCTGCGCGTCCGCGTTGTGTAGCGGAGCGGCAAGCGCGAGGCGCGCATCGCGCTGCCTTGCGAAGGAGCCTTATCCCTGAGACGAGGCCGGCGCTCCCGGTGCTTTTCTTGCGCGCCGCTTCGCGATCGCTTCCTTGCACGACGTGGATACCTGAGCTTCGTTTTGCGTTAAGCAACCTACGATGCGGCCGCCTCCGGGCTGAATGCCTGGGCAAAGCTGGGCGACGTCAGCTTGACACGCAGCGCGCGGGCTACCGCTCTGCGGTTGGTCGGCAGCCAGGACCCCGCCTGACGACAACACGAGTACGGCGCTTAGGATCAAAACGTTTTCCATTGGGAAGACTCTGTCGTGGATGAGCTGATGATAACGGCCCAGCGATCGCCGCGACGACAGGAAAATGTAACCAACCGTGTGCCTCTACCGTTGGGATATCCCACTGTTCGTCCCGGGGGCCGCAGCGAGGAACGTAGCGGCGACCGCTGCGAGCAAACCCGGGTTTGGTTTCATGACTCCTCTGGTTTGCGATCCGGCTGTGGCGAGATGCACGGGACCGCTGACAACCCGGCCTTGTGTACTGCGACGACGTCGATGCTCTCGGGCGCGGTGGCGTTGCCCGTGGACGTCGGCGCGATGACCGTCAACGCCTCCAGCATACGAGGTTCACGACTGTCAGGATCCATTTTCGTCGGCATGATCACCGACACGCCGATAGTGATCGCCGTCATGGCGATCGCGGCGATACCGAAAGCGACGCGCGGAATCAGGGGTTCGTAGCGGTTCATTCGTAGTCTCCTAAGTTCGGTTCTTGCAGCCCACACTCTCTGTTTGCCAACGCAGATGTCCGTTCGGGTTTCCGGCTCCTCCGCTTGCCTGAATCGAGCTTCGATGCGGCGAGATGAGCGCTCGACTCGCCCTAGCTGGCGTTTGCAGGTGATTGCACTCTAGGCAGGGCGGCTACCGGATTCAATACCAAGGCGACGAATTGCCGCATTCGCGTCGCGAAGCTGCGCCAACGGCGACGGGGCGCTCGTCTGTCGCCAAGGCACCTTTTGGCATCCGCGAAGTCAGGTACGAGTCCGACGGTCTGTTCGGGAGCCTCACACCGGACGAATGAACAGTGCGCAGCGGCAACCGAGGGAACGGAAATGGTGCAGCGCGGCCCGCATATCCAATGGATGAGCTTGCAGTGGAATATTTTGCCGATGGACCGGTTTACACTGGTATGAGTCAGATCAGACGAGGCTATCGGTTTCGATCCCGATGCGGTTTCCGGGTCGCTGGCAACCAGGGGGAGAGGGCAGCATGAGCGGACGCGTACTACCCTTCGATCCCGCGGCGCACAAAGTAGCCGATGTGCTGCTGCCGTGGTTCGTGAACGGCACCTTGGACAAGGATGAGCTTGCGTTTGTGCAGCAGCATCTCAGCGGGTGCATGCGCTGCCAGCGCGAGGTTCAGTGGCTGCGCGAGCTTCGCGCGGCTTGCGTCGATGGAGAAGCAACGCCGGGCGCCTCCACTGTTTTCCGCAATCTGCGCCGGCAGCTTGACGAGCCGCGCGCGGGGCGAGGCAAAGGGGCGTCGCTGCCCAGGCTTTGGAGACGGGCCCCGTCCTGGTCGCGATGGGCCATGGCGGCGCAACTGGCAGTGATCGTCGCATTGGGGGCCGCGCTGGTGCCAGC
>JALZAO010000086.1 GCA_030948305.1 Pseudomonadota bacterium | reverse complement strand
CAATCCAAGACCTCCGCTCGGGTAATATCCCCACCCTTGGCTGTAAGGCCACGTGGGCAGGGCGCCGAGCAACAGCAGAATGACGATGACTAGCAATACGGTAGGCATGGATCCACCCCTTGGAAGTGACAAACAAGGCTAGCATATCGGGCTTCGCGCTCGCATAATTTGTCGCCGCAAACTGTCGCCGCAAACGCTCCCACCCAGTCGGCGTCTTCCTATGACCCTGCCGTTCCTACGCTGCGTTGCAGCAGCGATCCTGATCGTCGCCGGGGCACAGGCCGAGAATGTCGCGTCGCCCATTGCGCGGCGCACCACGGCGACGCCGATCGAGCATCTGATCGTCGTCGTGGGCGAGAACCTGAGCTTCGATAACCTGTTCGCGACTTACGAGCCTGCCGCCAATCAGACGGTCGGCAACCTGCTCTCGCGCGGAATCGTCGACAAGGACGGCGCTCCGGGGCCGCATTTCGCCGATGCGGCGCAGCATGAAGCCAATCTTCGCGATCGTTACGCTGTAACGCCCGCCGCCGGCGCAGCGTTCACCGTCTTGCCGCGGCCGGGCACCACCTACGCCCAGGGCCTTCCCCAATACGCGCTCGACACCCGCTTTCCGGCAGATCTTCCGAACGGACCTTTCCGAATCACGCGCTATGCACCGTATACCGCCATGGTAGGCGATCCGGTGCATCGCTTTTTCCAGATGTGGCAGCAGATCGACGGCGGGAAAAAGGATTTGTTTACCTGGGTCGCCCTTACTTCCGGCGAAGGCTCGCGCCAGCGCGATGATCCTGCTTCGAGTACTAACCAAGGCGGCGTCGCCATGGGCTTCTACAGCATGAGCCACGGCGACGCGCCCTACTTCCGCGAGCTGGCGCAGACCTTCGCCATCGCCGACAACTATCACCAGTCGGTGATGGGCGGCACCGGCGCCAATTTTATAGCGCTGAGCACCGGCCACGCCGCGGTATATCTCAGCGGCGCGCAGCCTGCGGTTCCACCGGCGTTGCAGATCGAGAACCCGGACCCGCGACGCGGCACCAACAACTGGTACACGCACTCGGGTTACCGCAGCGGATCGTACGTCGCCTGCGCCGACGCGACCCAGCCAGGCGTCAAGGCCATCCGCGATTATCTTGCGGCGCTGCCGTACAGGGTTTTCAACGATGGCAACTGCGCGCGGGGCAGCTACTACCTGGTCAACAACTACGATACCGGTTATGCATTCGACGGCACGCCGAAGGAGCTCGGCTGCTCGAAATTCGTCGTGCCGCCGCAGGTCGCACCCAACATCGCGACCGCGCTCGCGAAAGCGGATGTTTCCTGGAAATGGTACAGCGGCGGACGCGTCGGCGGCGCGCTCGACAAGGATCTTTATTGCTCGATCTGCGACCCGCTCACCCATTCCACGGCAGTGATGACTTCGTCGCTGCGCACCAATCTGCAAGGTATCGACGCGCTGTTTCGCGATCTCGACGATGAACAAGCGCTACCCGCGGTGGCATTCGTGATTCCGCCGAACCCCGAGTCAGGCCATCCAGCGTATTCGACGGTATACGCACTGGAGAGCTTCGTGAGGTCCTTGGTCGCCAAGGCAAAAGCCAATCCGGCGATCTGGAGCAAGACCGCCATCCTCGTCACCACCGACGAAGGCGGCGGCTACTATGACAGCGGTTACATTCAGATCCTCGATTTCTTCGGCGACGGCACCCGGGTGCCGTTGATCGCCATCTCGCCTTTCGCCAAACGCGGTTATGTCGACCATACCTACTACGATCATGCCTCGGTGCTTAAATTCATCGAGTACAACTGGGGGCTGGCGCCGCTGTCAGAGGAGAGCCGCGACAACCTGCCCAACCCTGAGATGACCGGGCCCGACCCGTATGTGCCCGCGAACCGCCCCGCGGTCGGTGATCTCCTGAACCTGTTCCGGTTTTGATTCGGCTCCAATCCAGCCGGCGCCAAGCGCTCGTGCGATCGGCGCCATTCTCCGCGGCCATCACACGGCACCCGAGTTGGCATGGCAGAGGGATGGCAACGTGGTACCTACGGTTGCCTTGCCGGCGTGGGACTCTACGGTTTCCGCGGCGGCGCCGATTGGAACTCGAGTAGCGAACTGTCGATGTCCAGTTGCGGTCCGAGCTCGTAGACGTTTCTGTATCCGTAGTCGTAGAGCGTGATGAAGGTCGAAATATTCAGCGAGGCGCTCGGCAGCTTGGAAGGAAAAGGCTCCTCCGCGTTACGGAAATTGTTGTTGCAATAGATGAGAATGCGCGTGTCCTTGTCGGGCAGCGCATCGCTCAGGCTGGCGATCGCGATGTCCGGAAAGCTGAGATTGATCGCGCCCTTGATGTGAAGCTCGTCGTACTTCTCCCGGCTGCGGGCGTCGAGCACGACGGTACCGGGCTCGCGACTTAAGCGTATAAAGGCGCTTTCTGACAGGCGATGCGTCTCCCGGTGATCGAGGGCTTGCCTGGAGACACGCAGATAGCCCGCGATGTCGATAGCGGGATTGACGAGCGTCTCCAATGCCTCCGCACGCGTCAGGGGCATGACAACGAGCGTACAAAACGCCACAATCAGGTTCGAGCACCGCATAGCGATCGTCCATCCTTGCCGGCCCTCAGGAGCGATCACGAGGCTAAAGCTCGCGGGCGGACGGTTCATCAACGCTTGCGAAGCCGTTGCAGTTGACCCCAGGTTTTACGCACGTGACGGACGGGTTGAGAATCCGCCGGTCCGGACGCGACTCGAGAAACCACGACCATGTTCGAACGAGTCGAACGAGGCCGTTCAGCGTAGCGTCGAGCTGATCAAGAAATCCTGGGGCGAAGACCTGATCGGCAACGCCGGCATTGGACCCGCGTTCGGCGTTTTCATGGCTGTCATCGCATTCTGCGGCGGGCTGCTTTCCTCGCGGCGCTCAGCGTTCACTCGACGGCATTCGCGGTCCTGGTATTGGTCATACTCGTCGTCTCGCTTTGCACCATCGCCCTCGCGCAGTCAACGCTATCGGCTCTGTACTCGGCGGCGTTGTATCGTTACGCTGCCGGCGAAACCTAGACCGGCGATATCGATCCAGCTCTGCTGCCAAGCGCGTTCCGGGCACGGGACTGAAGGCGGAGCCCAAGGGCTCCGATGGGCGCCCTTCTGGCACACCCTTTTTCCCATCCTGCGCCCGCGCGGTGGTATCTTAGGAGCACGCGGACAAACGATGGGGAGCACCACCGCGCAATTCCACACCCACAGAGGAGACGTTTACATGCATACCTTGCATCGAACTCATACACTTATCGCTGCGGTCACGTTGTCAGGCGCGCTGGCCTTTATCGCCGGCTGTGCGCCGATGGCCCCGACGTCAGGGACGATGTCCACCCAGACCTACGCCCTTTCGGGCAGTTTCGAAGTTCCGCCGGTCACGACCACAGCCACCGGCAGCGCCACGGTCACCATCAATCCCGATCGCACCGTCCAGGCGGCTGTCACCGTAAACAGCATGACGGCGACCGCGTCGCACATTCACGAAGGCGCGGCTGGCACCAACGGCCCGGTGATCGTTCCATTCACCAAGACCGGCGACAACACGTTTGCGGCCGCCGCGGACGCCAAGCTGACCGAGGCCCAATACGCCTCTTACAAGGCAGGCAATCTGTACGTCAACGTTCACAGCTCCAAGAACCCGGGCGGCGAGGTTCGCGCCCAGCTCAAAGCCAACTGAATCGCTCGTCGCACCCCGCAATCGGATTGAGGCGCTGACTCCGAATCGCGCAACCACGCGGCGACGACGCATGAGAGCATTCCGATCCAGCGCGGTCGGGGAGCGCGCTTCAGCCGCGGAAATAAACCCCGAACTTACGACCCGGTACGAATGTCCATGGTCTAGAGACAGCGATTTCGCCTGTCGCCCAATGGAGACTTGCCATGGCCACCAGCAACCTCTTGCGCATCGGTGAAAAGGCTCGCGTCACCACCAAGGGTCACGGAACGGGAGCGTTGGGTCCCAGCGATACATCCGATAGCGGAAGCGATATCCAAGGCGGCCCGGGAGTCGTCGAGGAAAGCGAGCTGGGGCTGGATAGTCAACCAGGACGAATTCGGTCAAGATGAAGTGAGTTTCGCCGCGGCAGCGGTGGCGTTTCCAAGGTGGGGCGGCGGTTCCGATGCAACGCTAGCGTAAGTGCCGTTCGGTCGCGCCAAATTCCTCTCCGCGGCCGCGCGGTGGTATCTTAAGAGCACGCGGACAAGCACTGGGGAGCTGCACCGCGGAATTCCACACCCACAAAGGAGACTTTCGTATGCGTACCTTGCCTCAAACCAAAAAACGTATCGTTGCGGTCGCGTTGTCGAGCGCGCTGGCGGTAGTGGCCGGCTATTCGTCGATGGCGTTCGGTGAGAATGTTACCCTTTCGGGCAACAGCGAAGTTCCGCCAGTCACGACTTCAGCAGCCGGCACCGGCACCATCACCATCGATGCCGATCGGAGCGTCAAGGGAAGCGTTACCGTGACCGGCATGACCGCTACCGCCTCGCACATTCACGAAGGCGCGGCCGGCACCAACGGTCCGGTGATCGTTCCATTCACCAAGACCGGCGATAACAAGTTCGGCCCGGCCGCGGACGCCAAGCTGACCGAGGCCCAGTACGCGGCTTACAAGGCAGGCAAACTTTACGTTAACGTTCACAGCGAGAAAAATGCAGGCGGCGAGGTTCGCGCCCAGCTCAAGGGCAGCTGATTCGCTGGTCGCACCCCGCAATCCAACTTAGACATTCACTCCGAAACGCGCAACCGCGCGGCGACGCCACTGACGGCGTCGTGCGGCCTTGCGCTTACACACGCGACGCCGCATGAGCTTTCCATCGCCCGGCGCATTGTTCGCGTCGCTGCTGTTCGGTGCGATCGGCCTGGGGGCGCTGGTCTACGCCAGAAAAATGTCGGCGTTCAAGCCGGCGATCCTTGGCGTGGCGCTCATGGCCTATCCATACTTCGTGTCGGATAACCTTCTGCTCTGGGGTGTCGGACTCGCGCTGACGATTGCTCTGTTCGTCTTCAACGGCTGACCGGGTCCCTGGCGGTCGCGGTTCCGTGTGCCAGCGCTCCGGCACGCAGTGCGTGCAGCTCGTTTTCAAGCGCTTCGATCTTCTCCACGAAGCCCAGCAATATCGAGACGGCGTGCGCGTCGAGCTCGAAATCCCTGCTCAACCGATACGCCTTGCGGGCCACCACCACGCAATAGGAGGTGAACATCCACGAGCTCGCGCTCGGGTTGATCGGCGTGAGCGCGCCGTGGTCGACCAGCTCGCGCAGATCGGGGTCGGAAAGCCCGGACAGCACCAGCAACTGGGAAAACGAAACCTGGCTGTGCTCATCGAGGCGCAGCGCCTCGGCAGTGTCGATGTTCATGCTGCGGCTCCAAGTTTGAAGTGGGCTCGTGGATCGAAGTTCGACGATTCCGAGAGCTCACGCAAAAGCTCGCGCTCCCGCTCGTTGATCACCGTCGGCACGACGATGGCAACGATCGCGAAAAGATCGCCTGATTTCTCGCCGGGACGCGATAGGCCGCGGCCCGCCAAGCGAAGCTGCTGGCCGGCGCGCGTTCCCGCGGGAACCTTGAGCGCCACCGCGCCCGCCGGTGTCGGCAATTCCACGCTGGTGCCAAGCACCGCTTCCCATGGCGCGAGAGGCAGGTCGACGTAAAGGTCCTGGCCACTGGTGCGAAAGAGCGGGTGGGATTGGACTTGGATGTCGAGATAGAGGTCGCCGCCGCGACCGCCTTGGGCGCCTTTGCCGCCCTTGCCCGGCACGCGCAGCTTCTGGCCATCGGTCACCCCTTTGGGAATACGCACCTTGATGCGATGCGGAACGCGGTGGGCGAGACCACGGTCATCGTATTCCGGCACGCTCAAGTCGAGCTCGATCTCGGTGCCGTGAAAGGCCTGCTCCAGCGTAATGCGCACCATCGCCTCGTAATCCGGCCCGGGAATCGGCCCTTCCCTGCCGCCCGCTCGTCCGCCTGCGCGCCCACGTGCGCGTCCGCCGGTGAGGCCGGCCAGCAAATCGGCGAGGTCGATGTCGTCGAACGCGTTCTGACCCATCTGATCGAATGGGCTGCCCGAACCGAAGTGCTGGCTCCAGTCGGGCGGCGGGCGAAATTCCTGGCCCGCGGCGTGGCTGCCGAGCTGATCATATGCAGCGCGCTTTTCGGCGTCTCTGAGCGTTTCGTAGGCCTCGGACACCTCCTTGAAGTTTTCCTCGGCGTTCTTTTCCTTCGACACATCGGGATGATATTTCCGCGCTAGCTTGCGGTATGACTTTTTGATGTCGTCCGCGCTGGCGTCACGTGCCACGCCGAGAATCTTGTAATAGTCTTTGTATTTCATGGTGGGCTTACAGAGAGTCGGATGGAATGGACCGGCAAGCGGCCCGATCGCGGAGCGAGATACATTTATCAGTCTAACAG
>JALZAO010000085.1 GCA_030948305.1 Pseudomonadota bacterium | reverse complement strand
GGTACGCGCTGCCGATGCTCGGCCGCCGGCGTGGCTGGATGTTGATTACGCAGATCGCGCTGCTGATTTCCATCCCGATGTTCGGCCTGTTCGAGCCGAAGCTCGATCTCTGGGCGATTGCCGCTCTGTCGGCTACGGTGGCTTTCTTTTCCGCGAGCCAGGACATCGTGCTCGACGCGTACCGGCGCGAGCTGCTGCCGGACGCCGAGCTTGGTCTTGGCACATCGATCCACGTTCAGGCCTATCGCGTTTCGAGCCTCGTCCCGGGCGCGCTGGCGCTGGTGCTCGCCGACCATATCCCATGGCATGCCGTGTTCCTGATCACCGCGTTGTTCATGCTGCCCGGCATCGCCAATACGCTGCTCGTTTCCGAGCCTCTCCGATCGCGCAACGCGCCGCGAACGCTTACCGAAGCGGTGGTCGAGCCCTTTCACGAGTTCATCACTCGCGCCGGCTGGCATCAAGCCTTGCTCATTCTCGGGTTCATTTTTCTGTACAACCTCGGCGCCAGCATGGCCACCGCGCTGGCGACGCCGTTCTATCTCGACATGGGATTTTCCAAGACGGAGATCGGACTGATTGCCAAGAACGTCGGCTTGGGGGCGAGCGTTGCCGGAGGCCTGCTGGGCGGTTTGTGGATGCTGCGAATCGGCATCAACCGGGCGCTCTGGCTTTTCGGCGCCGTTCAGGTGGTATCGATTCTGGGTTTTGCGTGGCTTGCGCACGAGCATCGCGCGGATCGCGCGCTCTTGGCAGTGGTGATCGGCTTCGAGGCCTTGGGCGTTGGCCTCGCGACCGCGGCATTCATCGCCTTTATCGCGCGCGCCACCGATCCGCGCTACACCGCCACGCAGTTTGCACTCTTCACCAGCCTGGCCGTGGTTCCTCGAACCGTGATCAACGCGACCACCGGATGGATCGTCGAGCAGACCGGCTGGTTCGATTTTTTTCTGTTGTGCGTTGTTCTTGGGCTGCCCGGGATGGCCTTGTTGCTGCACGTCGCACCCTGGAATGAGCCGATTGCCGCCGAGGAGTGACGCAATGAGCTCTTTATTGCGCGCACCGTTTGCGCCACGCGCGCTCCCGCGCCTTGCGGGCGTGGACGCGCCTCGAATGAGCGGGAAGCACACTTGAAGCCGCCTGCAGCTGGGTATTCAGGAACGCCCTTGCCCCGAAAACTGGGGCTCAAACCGGGGATGCGAGTGTTTGCATGGAATGCCCCGCCGCACTTCCGCGCCCTGCTGTCCGACGCGCCGGCCGACCTTGCTTGGCTTGCGCGGCTCGCGGTCTTCGATTGCGCGGTCGCATTTGCGACGTCGGGTTCGGCGTTGCGCGCCATTTTCACCAGGCTCGAGCCGAAGCTCTCGCAGGACGGGATGATCTGGATCGCCTGGCCCAAGAAAGCGGCGGCCGTAAAAACCGAGATCGACGAAAACCTTGTCCGCGACGCCGGACTCGCCGCCGGGTTGGTAGACGTCAAGGTATGTGCGGTCGACGCCACCTGGTCAGGGCTCAAGTTCGTGCGACGCGTGCGCGACAGGATCAAGTCCTAAAGCATCGTCAGGTGCCTATTTTTTCCAGTGCCTCGGACACTTCGAGCCACTCGGCCTCGAGCCTGGCGAGCTGCCAGGAGAGATCGCCCTGCCGGGCAACTGTATCGCGAAGGGCGCTCTTGCCTTCCTCGACGTAAGCATCCGGGGTGGTGAGCCAGGCCTCGATCGACTGCCGTTCCGCGCCTATCACCTGCATCTCTTTCTCGATTCGAGCCAGCTTATCGGCAAGCGGCTTGCGCAACTCATACACCTGCTGACGTGCGGTGGCCTCCGCGCGCTTTTGCGTGCGCCGGTCTACGGCGGGTAGAGCGCCGTCCGCGTGAAGCGTAGGAGCATCGTCCTGTGTGCGTCCCGTCAGCACCCAGCGCCGATAATCGTCCAGATCGCCATCGAAAAGGGACACTGCGCCATCGGCGACCAGCCACAACTCGTCAGCGGTCGCGCGCAGAAGGTGCCGATCGTGCGCGACGACGATCAACGCGCCGGTGTAATCCTGGAGCGCCTCGGTCAGCGCTTCGCGCATGTCGATGTCGAGGTGGTTGGTCGGCTCGTCGAGCAGCAGCAGGTTGGGCTTTTGCCGGGCAAGCAGCGCGAGCGTCAGGCGCGCCTTCTCGCCGCCCGAGAAATCGCCCACCGGCGCGCTCGCGCGCTCGCCGCGAAAGTCGAAGCTGCCGAGAAAATTGCGCAGCTCCTGATCGCGCGTTGCCGGCTCCAGGCGCTGCATATGCCACATCGCCGATTCGCGGAGCCGCAGTTGCTCGACCTGGTGCTGCGCGAAATAGCCGATGCGCAGGCCATTGGCGGCAAGCCGCGATCCGGACACGGGAGCGAGCTCCCCCGCGATCGCGCGCAGCAGCGTTGATTTGCCGGCGCCGTTAGGGCCGAGAAGGCCGATGCGCTCGCCGGCCAGGATCGCCCAGTCGACGTTCTCGAGCACGGCCGCGCCGCCATAGCCGAGACTGACATGATCGAGCTTAAGCAATTGCCGTGCGCCGGTCGGGTGTGCCTCCAGCTCGAATGAAAAAGGGCTGTCGACATGCGCGGCGGCGATCATTTCCATGCGCTCGAGCGTCTTAATGCGGCTCTGTGCCTGTTTCGCCTTGGTTGCCTTGGCGCGAAACCGATCGATATACGAGCGCAAATGGGCGATCTGTCGTTGCTGTTTGACGTACGCGGATTGCTGCAGGGCCAGCGCCTGCGCGCGCTCACGCTCGAACTGGGCGTAATTGCCTGTGTAATGACGAAGCTGGCGTTGGTCGAGGTGCACGATCTCGGTGACCACCGCATCCAGAAAATCGCGGTCATGGGTGACCAGCAATAGCGTGCCCGGATAGTGCTCGAGCCAATCCTCGAGCCAGAGCACGGCATCGAGATCGAGGTGATTGGTGGGCTCGTCGAGCAGCAACAGGTCGGAGCGGCACATCAGTGCCTGGGCCAGGTTGAGGCGCATCCTCCAGCCGCCCGAGAACGTCGCCACTGGATTGTTGTGCTGCCCGGCAGCGAAGCCGAGCCCCGAGAGCAGCGCGGAGGCTCGCGCACGCGCACTGTACCCGTCGATGATCTCGAAGCGATGGTGCAGTTCGGCAAGATGCTCGCCGCTAGTGTGCGTGTCGGCCGCTTCGTCGGCTTGCGCTGCAGCCAGCGCGCGCTCGACGCCGCGCAACTCCCTGTCGCCGTCGAGCACGTAATCGATCGCGCTTCCCGCCACCGGCGCGGTTTCCTGGGCGACGTGCGCGATCACCCATCCCGGCGGCGTCGAAAGCTCGCCCTTGTCCTGCGACAGCTCACCGCGAAGCAGCGCGAACAGGCTCGACTTGCCGCTGCCGTTGGCGCCGATCAGCCCGACCCTGTGGCCGGGGTGCACGGTGAGCGACACCTTGTTGAGCAGCAGCTTCACGCCGCGCGACAGCGAGAGATTCGAGATCCGAAGCATCGATTGAAGCGTTGGCTTGGCGAAGGTGACTGCGAATTACGATCAGTAGAGATCGTAGTCGTAGTCGATGATCAACGGCGCATGGTCGGAGAATCGCCGGTTGGTGTAGATCGCCGCCGCCCGTGCGGTGGCGGCGATGCCCGGCGTCGCGATCTGATAGTCGATCCGCCAGCCGACGTTCTTCGCCCACGCCTGCCCGCGGTTCGACCACCAGGTGTACTGGTCGGGTTCCTGGTTGAGGCGACGGAACACGTCGACGAAGCCGAGCTCATCGAATATGCGTGTCAGCCAAGCCCGTTCCTCGGGCAAAAATCCGGAATTCCTCTGATTGCTGCGCCAGTTCCTGAGGTCGATGGGCTGATGCGCAATGTTCCAGTCGCCACACAGGATGACTTCGCGACCCGCTTCACGAAGGCGCAGCAGGTGGGGAAGAAACTCCGCCAGAAATCGGAATTTGGCCAGCTGCCGCGAAGGGCCACTGGAGCCCGACGGCAAATAAACGCTGATGACGCTCAAGTGCCCGAAGTCGGCCTCGACGTAGCGCCCCTCGGTGTCGAATTCCGTGCTGCCGAAACCCGCCTGCACCGATGCCGGACGTTTGGAGTAGAGCGCGACGCCACTGTAGCCGCGTTTGGCTGCGGTGTGAAAGGATGCATGCGACTTGCGCGGCGCGGCGAGCGCTCTGGGCACATCGTCGACGTGCGCCTTGATCTCCTGCAGGCACACCACGTCCCAAGGCTCGATGCGTGCGAGCCAGCGCGCAAAGCCCTTGCGCTCCGCCGAACGAATGCCGTTGACGTTGACCGTGACGATACGCATCGAACAGCTCACCGAGCACACTGGGACGGTTGCGAGCGCGGATTCTACCTGATCCCGCGCGCTTTTCGCGGTACGTGCGCCGAAGTTGCGCTCGCGTGTCGAGCGCATGCGGCGCGGTATAATTCATCCGCTTGTGAGGCCTCGACCACCCGCTTCATGACCGACTTCCGCCAGGATTTTCTCGAGTTTGCGTTGGCACGTGACGTGCTTCGATTCGGTGACTACGTGACCAAGGCGGGACGGAAGACCCCCTATTTTTTCAACGCGGGTTTGTTCAACGACGGCGAAAGCCTGCGCCGGCTGGGCGACTACTATGCCCGGGCGTACCTGACGTCGGGCGTGCAGTGCGATCAGCTGTTCGGTCCAGCCTACAAAGGCATCACGCTGGCCGCCGCGGCTGCCGTCGCATTGGCCGAAAAAGGGCACAATCTGCCGTACAGCTACAACCGCAAAGAGGCCAAGGATCACGGCGAAGGAGGGGTTATAGTCGGAGCGCCGCTTGTGGGGCGGGTCTTGATCATCGACGACGTAATCACCGATGGCGGAGCAAAGCGCGAGTCGATCGAGCTTATCCGCGCCCAGGGTGCCACCCCGGCCGCAGTGCTGATCGCATTCGACCGCATGGAACGCGGACGAGGAGAGCGGTCGGCGGTACAAGAATTGCAACAAGAGTTTGCGATACCGGTGATGGCGATCGCGACGCTCGATGACCTCTTGGCAATGCTGGGGCGCCGAGCGGAGTTCTCACGCCACCGGGCGGCTGTCTTGGCGTACCGGGAACAATACGGCGCGCCAGCGTGACAAAGTCAGAGTAAAACCGGAACGGGGCAAGGGGCCGGAACCATGGATACGATAAACAAACAACAGCTTAGATGGAGCGCTGCCGCGTGTTTCGCGGCATGGCTCGGCCTGGGCGCGCTTCCGGCGGCGGCTGCCGGGATGTACAAATGGACCGACGATCAGGGCATCGTTCATTACAGCGATCAATTGCCGGCAGATGGCATCAACAAGGGTGGCGTGGTGATCGACAAGCAGGGCCGGCAGGTCAAGAAAATCGATGCGGTGCTGACGCCGGCGCAGGCCAAAGCCAAGGAAGCCGAAGACGAGCGCCAACGCCTGATCGCCAAGGGGCAGGAAGACAAGTCGCGACGGGACATTGCGCTGACGCACTCCTACACCAGTGAAGAAGAAATCGACTTCGCTCGCAGCCGGGCGCTGCTGGCCGTCGAGAGCCAGCTCAAATCGGCCGAAACCTATATTGCGGATCTGACCAGGCGTCAGCAGGAATTGAAGAAGGACAAGCTTGCATACGGCACCAAGCCGCTGCCGCCTACGCTCGATAATGAGCTGTCGGGGCTCGACGAAGAGCTTGCGCGCCAGGACAAGGTGCTCGCGCAACGACGCGCGGAGATAGCGGCGATCAATGCCAAATACGAGAGTGACAAGTTGCGCTGGCGTGAAATCAGGGCCGATCAAAAGGCCCCGGCCGCCGCGGCCGCGAACACGCCTCCGGCGCCGCCAAGCAAGGGCGCGACGAGCTCAGTGACCAAGTAAGTACCGCGTCACGGATAGCTTTGCAGCAAGGGCGGCCCTCGGGCCGCCCTTGTCGCTTTTACGCCGGCGCCGGGCTACCCGCCGCCGATGCCACCCGCTGGTGCCATCCGCCCGATGCGATAATCAGCGCCTTTGTCGTCTCTTCTCGCCGGCGGGCAATTGGCGCAATACGTCTACAGCATGAACCGGGTCGGCAAGATCGTGCCGCCCAAGCGGGTAATCCTGAAGGACATCTCGCTGTCGTTCTTTCCGGGCGCCAAGATCGGCGTGTTGGGCGTGAACGGCTCCGGCAAATCGAGCCTCTTGCGCATCATGGCGGGCGAGGACAAGGAGTACGAAGGCGAAGCGGTGCCAATGCCGAATATGCGCATCGGCTACCTGCCGCAGGAACCGCAACTGGCACCCGGCAAGACAGTGCGCGAAACGATCGAAGAAGGCCTGGGAGAGATATTCGACGCCAAGCAGAAGCTCGAGGATATCTACGCCGCATACGCCGAACCCGACGCCGACTTCGACAAGCTGGCTGCCGAACAGGCGAAATACGAATCCATTATCGCCGCTGCGGGCGCGGACACCGACGTGCAAATGGAAGTCGCCGCCGACG
>JALZAO010000084.1 GCA_030948305.1 Pseudomonadota bacterium | reverse complement strand
CACTATTCGCGGCCGTGGGAACGCTGGGCAATTCGAAGGGGACGTGACCATGGCAACACGCGATCGAGTCGGCGTCATAGGTCTCGGCATCATGGGATCAGCGATGTCGGGAAATCTCATTGCCGCCGGATTCCCCGTGCTCGGTTACGATGTGCTGGCCGGGCGCCGCGGCGCGCTGTCGAAGGCAGGCGGTCAAGCGGCGCGGAGCGTACGCGACGTTGCCGCCAGGGCGCCGATCATCATCACATCGCTGCCCTCGGACGAAGCCTTGCACAGCGTCGCCGCCGCGCTTGCGGATACCCACCATCGTGGACAGCTCGTTATCGAATCCAGTACCTTGCCGATCGCGACGAAGGAAACTGTGCGCAAGCTCCTGGCCAAAAAGGGCATCACCCTGCTCGATTGCCCATTGAGCGGCACGGGAGCGCAAGCAAAGGTCAAGGATCTCGCCGTCTATGCGAGTGGCGTGCGCGGCGCGTATCGCCGTTGCGTTCCCGTCTTCGAAGCTTTCGCGCGCACGCACTATTTCCTCGGCCCATTCGGCGCCGGGTCCAAGATGAAGTTCCTGGCCAACCTGCTGGTCGCGATTCATAACGTGTCCGCCGCAGAAGCCCTCGTGCTCGGCATGAAAGTCGGCCTCGACGCTGCAACGATGGTCAAGGTGCTGGGCGACGGCGCGGGCTCTTCGCGCATGCTGCAGATTCGCGGCCCGATGATGGCTCGCAACGACTATCGCGCCGCGGCCATGAAGGTCGGCGTCTGGCAGAAGGACATGCGGATCATCACCGAGTTCGCGCGGGAGTACGACTGCCCAACGCCCTTGTTCGCCGCGACTACACCCATTTACAACGCGGCAATGGCGCTCGGTTTCGCGGAAGCGGACACCGCCTCCGTTTGCGCCGTGCTGGAGCGCTGGGCAACGATACGCCGGCGTCCTTGATTGCCGTGGCCTGGGCTCCACCGGACAAGCAATGCCCGATCAGATTGGATTACATTTATTCAACGACCGCGTTCAGCCCGAAGAGAGACGCCCAAGTCAGCGGCCAACCGACAATCCGGGCGTGCGTGCCACGGGGCCGATAACTACCACCGCGGTCTCGCCGTCGCTTACCCTGGGGCAACCTGCATCGCCGGATTTGACGCGCCTTGCAATCGCATCTGCGTCTTTCAGCCGCCCCTGTCTTTGCGCGACTAACGCCGCTCCGCACAGCGCATCCGCATCGTCGGCGCTCACCGCTAACGCCCTGTCGAAGGCGATTCCTGCTTCGGGCAGGCGCTCCACAGCCAAATTGACATGTCCCAGGTTTCGCCAAAGTAGCGAGTCTCCCGGCGACAGCTGCACCGCATTGGTGGCTGCGTTGAGCGCGTCTTCTAGTTGTCGCAGTTTGGTATACCCAACGCTGAGCTCGTACCATGGGGCTGCATTGTTCGGCTCCTTTCGCGTCCACTCGACAGCGTAGAGTACGAGCACGTTCCATTGGCCGTCGTTCTTCAGTTGCTGCACCGTGGTCTCGAACGTGAGCTCTGGACCGCCCTGGTTTGCGCCGCCGCTCGTACCCGTGACGCGCGGTTGCTCGCTCCCGAGCGGATTTGGCGGCGTGGACCGGTCGGGTGAAGGTGCCGCAGCGGACACGATCGGCTGTCGGACCGATTCGCTCCCCCGCGATGAAGCAATCAGCCACACGACTGCGACAATGAAGGCGAGCGCCGCCGCAGCCGCTGCCAGGTACTTGAGCTTCGGTTTCACGCCTCTGGGACGGACATCAGCGACCTTGATCGACACGATTTCCCGGTGCGGCTCCGACTCAACCTTTCGGTCACTCGCGTCGCGCATCGGGCCGACACTGCGAGCCAGCTTTTGCGAGCGCTCGTCCTGCTTCTGATGCAGCGCCGTCGCGCGGGCGCGCAGATAAGCGGCAATTGCCAGCGATGCATCATTACCGCATTGGTCCACGGCCCGGCGCCACAGAGCGGAGTCGATACGGCCTTCCTGGTACTCCGTGGCCGCCTTTTCGAGGAACTCGTCCGCGGTCGTGATACGAAGGTTGCGTTGCGCTTTCGCGTCGGCGGAAGAATCGTTGCCTGCCGTGCGAGCCGCGTCACCGCCAGGTGTCGAGATCCCGACAGGCTCGAGCGCCAGCGCCTTGCTGAGGAGTGGTTTGGAGTCCATCCGTTGTACGATGCAAGCGCCATGCCAACGGACTTGACGCGAACACGCCGTCGTCTACAGACACTCCGCCGGAACAGATACGCACAGACAGTTCTCGATTAGAGCCCCGCTCGATTCTTGCCTTTCACCGCGCGATTCACCACGTTCACCGGCCACTCGCCCGTCAGCACGCGGCGAACTTCGCCCGGCGCTCCTGCCTGAAGGCCGACCAAGGCCTGCTCGCTGTACCAGGCGACGTGAGGCGTGACGATGACGTTGTCGCGTCCACGCAGCGGGTGCGGATCGGGCAAGGGCTCCGGGTCCGTCGTGTCGAGCGCGCAGCCGGCAATCTTTTTCGCGTCGAGCGCGCGAACGAGCGCGTCGGTGTCAACGATCGGTCCGCGGGAGCAATTGACGAGGAAGGCGGTTGGCTTCATGTGCGCCAAGGCTTCATCGTTGATCATCTTCCGCGTCTCCGCGATCAGGGGAGGATGGAGCGAAACGAAGTCCGACGCTTGCAGCAGCCCGTGAAGCTCCATCTTCTTGCCGGGAAACTCGGCTCCTTCCTGCACAACGGGGTCGGCAAAGAGAATGTGCATGCCGAAGGCTGTTGCGCGCACCGCTACCTGTCTCGCAATGTTGCCGAAACCCACCAGACCCAGCGTCCGGCCTGACAGACGAAACATCGGCTTCCCCGGAGGAAGCTCCCACCGGCCGCCGCGCACGAGCCGGTCATATATGGCCACTTTACGGGCGCACGCAAGGACGAGCGCCATGGTGTGCTCGGCCACTTCCTCGATGCAATAAGTCGGGTTGTTGGTGACGATGATGCCGGCTCGCGTTGCAGCCTCGAGGTCGATGGTGTCCACGCCGATGCCGTAGCGAGCGATGATCCTGCACTTGGGCATGCGCGCCATCACTTCCGCGGTGATCGGCCCGGCGTAGGTGTTGAGGAGCGCATCGCAATCCTCCGCCTGCGCAAGAAACTCGTCCGGCTTCTTGGTCTGTAGGGGCACTAGGTCGGCAATTCCATCCAGCGTTTTTCTCTCGACGTCCAGGGATTCCCAGACGTAGTCCGTCAGGACAACTTTCGCTTTGCCACCCATGCGAACCCCCCGCTTAACGCGGCAGTGCCGGCAGATCGCTGAAATACTCGGGATTGGTCTTCTCGACATCCGCGAGATACGACGACGCAAACTGGTCCGGGATGCTGAGCCGCGCCGCTCCCTTGAGCGTGTTCTTTAGCACGTCATCCTCCGCCGCCTCGAACGCTTGCATGACCGGGCGGGAGACGCGCGGATCGTAGCTGATGTGCTGGATCGCTTTCTTGCCCACGGCGATATCCAGGCCCGGCACCCATTTGGCGAAGATCTCGACAGCCTCATCGCGATGCTGTCGCGTGTACTGCGAGGCCTCGGCCAGGCCGGCGACGAAATTGCGAACGACCTGTGGGCTGCTCTGCAGCGTGGGCTCGTGCGCGGTGGCGACCATGATGTACGACAGGTGCCCACCGCCGCGAATCACGGTGTACGAGTCCGGCACCTGATCGAGCACCACCGTGTTGAACGGCTCCCAGGAGACAACGGCATCGACCTTTCCCTCCTTCAAGGCGGGTGCCAGTGCCGGCGGCGCCATGATGTTCACGATGGTCACGTCCTCGTATTTCATGCCGCGACGGCTCAACACCATCTTGAGGTACTCGTCGGAAGTCTGCGCCTGAGCGAGTCCGACGCGCTTGCCCTTCAGGTCCTCGATGTTGCCCGGACGGATGCCCGAGTCCTTGCGCGCGACGATCGCCAGCGGCTCGTCGGCGTTGGATCGGGTGGCGTCGTTCTGGATGATGCCGATGACGCGAAACGGATCGCCTCCGTGACGCGCCTTGAGAAAGGTGGTCACGCTCATGTCACCGATCTGCACTTCGCGCTTCTGCATGGCGTTGACCATGTCCGTGCCCGTGTTGACCACCTTGAGGCGGACCTCCACGCCGTGCTTCTTGAAAAATCCTTTTTCGACGCCGACGAACATCGGCAGGTGGCCGAAGTTGTTGCCGATGACGGCATCGACCACCGGCAGTTGCTGCGCGGCTGCGACACCCGCGAACCCGAACGCCCAGACCATCAGAGCGCACGCGCTGATGGCGGTGAAGCTCGGGTGATGAAGAGTCCTCATGGTTTCCTCCTCGGTTTGATGGTAGTTGCTCAGCCGGACGCGGCGTAGATTTCGGGATTCCAGCAGTTCGGTGGCACTCGTCCTTCAAGCACGGCAACGATGTTGTCGACGACCACGTGGGCCATCGCTTCGCGCAGCTCGGCAACTGCGCTCCCGATGTGGGGCGTGAGAACGACGTTGGACAGCGTCAGGAGTGCTCGCTCGACGCGAGGTTCGTGCTCATAGACATCGAGCCCAGCGCCGGCGATGCGACCATCGGTCAGCGCGCGAACGAGCGCCTCCTCGTCGACGATCGGGCCCCGCGCCGTGTTGACCAGAAACGCGGTCGGCTTCATCAGTGCAAGCTCGCGCGCACCGATCAAGTGGAGCGTCTCGGGCTTGAGCGGGGCGTGGATCGAGATGAAGTCGGACTCGGCCAGGAGCCGGTCCAGCGCGACGTAGTCGAGACCGAGCTCCCGCTCTTCACTCTCGGGAATCCGCCGCGGGCCCCAATAGCGGATCCGCATCGAGAACCCGCGCGCTCGCCGCGCCACCGCACGGCCGATGCGTCCGCCGCCGCCGACGAGCCCAAGGGTCTTGCCCCAGACGAATGCTCCCTCGAGGTGCATCGACTGCGCTCCCGGAAATACGCCGGCGCGCACCAGGCCATCACCTTCGACGACGCGGCGGGCAACCGCCAGCATGAGCCCAAAATGCAGGTCGGCCGTGGCCTCGGTCACCATGGGAGGAATGACGGTGACGGGGATGCGTCGCGCCGTGGCCGCGGCGACGTCGATATCGGAGGGCGTGATTTTCATCGATGCGATCGCGCGGAGTTTCGGGTTGGCGGCGATCACCCCGGCATCGACGCGGTCCTGCAGCAAGCAGAACAGGACGTCGTGCTCGCGCACGGCGGCGAGAAGCTCGTCCTTGGTCAAGATGCGCGCCGCATCCGAGTTGGATTCGACCTCGGCCACGCTGCGCAAGCGCTCGATCGCGCTCTTCGCTACGGGCTGCGTAATGAAGACGCGTGGGCGCATGGAAATTCGCCGGCGTGCATCAGCGCATCCAGCGCACGACTCCTGCGACACCATCGACCGCTATCTGCGCCCCATCCGGGATGCGCTGCGTGGCATCGAGCACGCCCAGGACCATCGGAATGCCGCGCTCCCTCGCGAGCGAAGCAAGGTGCGACGTACTGCCGCCGAGCTCCGCCACCACGCCGGCCACGCGCGGGAGCACTTGGCTCAACGCCGGGCCTGCGACCTTCGTCACAAGGATATCGCCCGGCGCGACGCGGGCGAGCTCGCATTCGCAGTTGACCACGCACGCGCGTCCCGAGCCCCAGCCGACGCCTGCCGGGTGCCCGTTGAGCCCCGGGTGGCGCAGCCAGATCTCGTCGGGGACCGCTGACGGTTCCAGATGCAGCGGCCGCGCCTGCAGCAACTTGAATCCCGCATCGTCCAGCGCCCATTCGATTTCCACCGGCATACCCATGATGTCCTCGACCCGCCGTAGCAACTGGCCGAGCTCGACTGCCTGCACGCGATTCAGGCACGGCTTGGAAACAAGCGCGCGCGGCACGGGACGCGTGCCGTGAGCGCAGCCGACACGATGGAATTTGCGGCCGAGCATGCTGTCGCGAAGCGTGAGCTTGCCTTCCTTGTCGCGGCTCAAGACGATGCGATCCGGCACCACCTCGCCCTGGGCGATCGCCGAACCGAGTCCCCAGGTCGCGTTCAGAACCATATCGCCGTCCGCGGTGCGGCTCAATCCGCCGCCGGAGACGCGTGCCGACACCAGCGGCTGGACGAGGATCGCCATGGCGGTGTCCGCGGGACTCGCATCGTGCGTTGCCATGTAGCGCAGCACACGTGTCGACCAGAGCGCGGCCCAGCATGAACGCACGGCGGTGATGAATTCGGCCTCATCCTCCAGGCCGAGATAGCTTTCGAACTGTCCCGCGAAGCTCGATCCAAAGCGGTCCTCGACCAGCGCCGAGGAACGCACGACCGTGAGTGCACCCGTCGTCGCGACGAGCGCTCGCCACGCATCGAGCAGTGGATCCTGCACTTCCGGCACGATAGGTTGATCGAGGAGGCCGAGCTTCATCGCGAGCGCGGCACGCCGCGCCGTTGCAGGTTCCGCGGAGCGCACATCGCGCGCGGCGTCGGTGAGACCCAGTGCCGCGACCTGAACGCGATAGGCTTCCGCGTCGACGCAAAAGCCCTCGGGAATGGGCAAGCT
>JALZAO010000083.1 GCA_030948305.1 Pseudomonadota bacterium | reverse complement strand
CGCCATCGGAGAGAACCACGGGCAACCCCAGCGTGCTCAGGTGCGCGATCGCTTCGAGCGCGCGCGGGTACAGACGATCGGCGAACGGATACTCGAGCACGAATGAAGACATCTGCAGCAAATCCGGGTCGTCGTCGAGCCCGACGCGGAATTTTTCCAGCGCGGCCAGATAGTCGGCATACGACAGCTCTTCGCGCAGCGCTGCGAAAATGGCCCAGTACCGATCGCGCTGATCGGCGCCGAAGGCCTGTTCCAGGCGTGAGCCGAGATCCGCGCCGAAACGATCGTTGTCGAGAAGCGTGTTATCGACGTCGAGCAGGAACACGACGTCGCCCTCATCTTGACTCAGCACGGAGGAGCCACCTCGGGCTTCGGATCGTGCCAGCCCTCATCGCCGCCGACGACGGCGCGCGCCGCTGCCGGGCCCCAGGTGCCCGGCTCGTATTCTTCGACCGGGATGGAGCTGTGAAGGATCGGATCGACCACGCGCCATGCGGCCTCGACGCCGTCGTCGCGGGTGAAAAGCGAGGCGTCACCGCGGATGGCGTCGCCCAACAGCCGCTCATACGGAGATTTTTCGCCGACCAGAGAATGGTGGGCAACGAGCTCCACGGCGTCTCCCACCATTTCCTCGCCAGGCCGCTTGACCCGAGCCCCTGCGGAAATCACGACCTCGGGACTCAGGCGAAAACGGAAGTAGTTCGATTGCGCCGGCTCGATCTCATCGAAGATCGCCACCGGCGGGCATTTCAGATCCACCATGACCTGGGTGGCGGAGATCGGCAGACACTTGCCGGCGCGGATATAGAACGGTACCCCGGCCCAGCGCCAGGTATCGATATGCAGGCACAGCGCGGCGAAAGTTTCGACCTGCGAATCCGCCGCCACACCCGGTTCGTTGCGGTAGCCGCGAAACTGGCCGCGCACCACCTGCTTGGGATCGAGCGGCCGCATGGCGCGGAACAAGCGCAGCTTCTCGGCACGCATCGCATCCGGATCACGGCCGACCGGTGCGTCCATCGCCAGCAATGCGATCACCTGTAGCAGATGGTTCTGCACCACGTCGCGGATCGCGCCAACCTCCTCGTAGAAGCTGCCTCGTCCCTCCACACCAAAATTCTCGGCCATGGTGATCTGGATGCTGTCGACGAAATTGCGGTTCCAGACCGGCTCGAGGAACGCGTTGGCAAAGCGGAAGTAAAGCAGGTTCTGCACTGCCTCCTTGGCCAAATAGTGGTCGATGCGGAACACCGCGGATTCGGGAAATACTTCGTGCAGCGTGTGGTCGAGCTCTTGCGCCGAGGCCAGGTCGCGGCCGAACGGCTTTTCGACGATGACTCGGGCGTCCTTCGCGCACCCCGCTTTCGCCAGCCCCTGCACCACGGTCGCGAACATGCTGGGGGGAATGGCGAGATAGTGCAGCGGACGGGACGCCCCGTCGAGTGCCTGCCGCAGACTCTCATAGGTCGCCGGATCCTGGTAATCGCCGCCCACGTACTTTAGCCGCGCCGACAGCTTGAGAAACGCATCGGGATCGACTCCGCCATTGTGCTCGAGGCTGTCGCGCGCCCGCTCGCGCAACTTGTCCAGCGTCCAGCCGGCGCGAGCCATGCCGATGATCGGCATATCGAGCTGGCCGCGTCGGATCAGCGCCTGCAACGCGGGAAAGATCTTCTTGTACGCCAGGTCGCCGGTCGCACCGAAGAAAACGAAGGCGTCCGATTCGGGTGCAGCCATCGATCGACGCTCGGCTCAGGCTCTTTTTTCCATTTCCGGGCTCCACTTGCCACTGCGCGCGAGGCCGTTCATCTGGGCGCGAAGGCGAAAGGCTTGTTGCGCGGCGAGTCCGCTTTCCGCGCGCCCCGCCCATGCCTGAATCACCGGATCCTGCAATGCTCGACCGTAGGAAAACGAGAGCTGCCAGGGCGCGTTGGGGAACTGGACGTTCATGGCGTTGAGGTTGGCCGTCGCTTCTTCCGGGCGCTGCCCGCCGGACAAAAAATAGATGCCAGGAACCGCAGCGGGAACGGTTCGCCGCAGCACTTTGACGGTGGCCGCAGCGACCTGCTCCGGCGTCGCCTTGGGCGGACGATCCTTGCCGGGAAGGACCATGTTCGGTTTCAGAACCATGAATTCCAGGATCACCCTGTGTCGATGCAAGGCGTGAAAGACCGCGTGCAATACCGCCTCGGTGACCTCATCGCAACGCGCCATGGTGTGATCGCCGTCCATGAGTACCTCGGGCTCGACGATCGGTACGATGCCTTCTGCCTGGCAGATCGCGGCATAGCTCGCCAAGGCTTCGGCGTTCGCCTCGATGCCAAGCGGCGTGGGATTGCGATCGGTGATGCCGTAAACCTCGCGCCATTTGGCGAAGCGCGCGCCTTGGGCCTTGTAGCCCTTGAGACGCTCGGGCAAGCCGTCGAGGCCGCGGGTGATCAGGTCGCCGGGCGCGTTGACCAGAGGCGCCGTGCCCTTATCCACCTTGATACCGGGCACGATGCCGCGTCGATCCAATACCTCCGGCAGCGCCGCTCCGTCGTCGGCGCACTGGCCGAGCGTTTCCTCGAACAGGATGGCTCCGCTGATGAATTCCTCGGCGCCCGGCGCAGTAAACAGCAACGAGCGGTAGGCGCGCCGGTTCTCGTCGGTGTTCTCGATGCCGAGCGGCTGGAACCGCTTGGCGATCGTCGGCAAGCTTTCGTCGGCGGCGAGGATGCCCTTGCCGGGCCGTATCAGCTTGGCGACGGTCGCCTGAAGTTCATCGTTGGTGTTCATGCGTAGCACTCCTTCGTTCTGTTCACGCTGCCTCAAAGGTGTAATCCATTCCACGCATGTCGAAACCCGCCGTCTTGAGCTCTTCGATGAGCGTCGTCGACTCGCGCGGCGCGATTTCGACCAGCGGCGGCCTGACCCGGGACCATTCCTCGTCGTCTCTCCAGTGGGCGACGGCGCGCTTCATCGCCGCGATCATCGGGTATTTGCCGAAGATCTTGCGCACGGCGTCGAGGCGTCCTTGCATCGCATCGGCGTCGCTCGACATCCATTCGCGATAGAGCGCGGCGATCTTCGCCGGGTTGACGTTGGCGGTGGCACTGATCGCTCCCTTGCCGCCGTTACGCATGTTGGCCAGCAGAAGAGTCTCGCTGCCGACGAACACGTCGAAGCCGGACGTGGAGAACTGATCCAGCACCGCCTTGGTGTTGTTCCAATCGCCGGACGAGTCCTTCATCCCGGCAATCGTTTCCGGGTAGGACTTCAACAGGCGCTCGATCAGGCCCAAGCTGATGCCGACCTGCGCCACCGGCGGTATGTGGTAAAGATAAATTCGCAAACGTTTGTCGCCCACGCGCTCAATCGTCTCCGCGAAGCTGCGATACAAACCCTCGTCCGTGACCCCTTTGTAATAGAACGGTGGAAGCATCAGGACGCCGGCGCAGCCAAGCTTCACTGCCTGAGACGTGAGGTGAGCCGTTTCGGTCAGCGAGCAGCATCCGGTCCCCGGCATGAGTCGCCGCGGATCGATGCCGGCGTCGACCAGCTGCTCGAGAAGATCGGCACGCTCATGTCCGGAAAGCGAGTTCGCCTCGGAATTGGTCCCGAAGACGGCAAGGCTGACGTCGTTGGCGAGTAGCCACCGGCAGTGGCTAATGAACCGCGCCGCGTCGGGGCGGTAGTCCCTTTGGAAGGGCGTCAGAACCGGAGAAAGGATTCCCTTGATGCGCTCGGTCATGGGTTCATTATCATTATGATGGAGTTGACTCGGAATCGCGCGCCGCCCTCGGCGCACCAACGCTGCCTTCTGGCGAAGCTGGCCTGGCGGCCGCATCGCTAAAGCTCGCGCTCCGAGCCGCTTCGGATATTACCTTATGACCGTCCATGGCTTGGCGGGTGTCAGCGCGTATCGCTTGACCGCCTTCTCATCGAAATCAAAGCCCAGCCCCGGCGTCTTCGGAAGCGACAGATACCCGCCCTTGTGCTTCAGCTGGGTGTCGATCAGGCGGCGGAAGTTGAGCACTTGGTCGTCGATGAAGAATTCGACATAGCGCGCGTTCGGCGTCGACGCGACCAGGTGCGCGTGCAGATCGTGAAACCAGTGCGGGCACATGGTGACCCCGTAACTCGCCGCAGTCGCGGCAATGCGCCGCCATTCCGAGATGCCGCCGCAGACCAGGGCGTCGGTCTGAAGAATTTCGGCACCTCCCTTGTCGAGAAGTTCCTTGTGGTACCAGCGGCCGTATCCAATTTCTCCGGTCGCCACCGTGGTAGCAATGGAACGCGCCAGGCGCGCGTGGAGATCGATCTCGTCCGGACTGAACGGTTCCTCGATCCAGTACGGCTGGTACGGTTCGTAACGCTCCATGTAACGCATCGCCGTCGGCAAATCCAGCCAGGCGTTGTTGGCATCGAGCATCAGAAGGACATCGGAACCGATAGCCTCCCGCACCGCCTTTATCCGCGCCTCTTCCTGCGCGGGTGAGAGACGTCCGACTTTCATCTTGACGGCCTGAAATCCGGCCGCGACGTACGAGGCCATCTCCTCGCCGAGTTGCTTCGGCGTCTTGCCGTCCAGATAGTATCCACCGCTGGCGTAGGCAGGGACTTTGTCATCGGTCACGCTGCCGAGGTATCGGTACAGAGGGAGCTTTGCGCTGCGCGCATTGAGGTCCCAGAGCGCCGTATCGAGGATGCTGAGCGCGCGCATGACGCTGCCGGCGCGGCCTTGCAGCAGCGATTCTGTATACATTTCCTGCCACAGGCCTTCTACCCGCAGCGAGTCTTGTCCGACGAGCTTCGGCGCGAGAATTTCCTCGACCGCGATTTGCGCGACGCGTCCACCGGCGCTGCCGACATAGCAGAAACCTATGCCTGCCAAACCCTCGGCCGATCCGACCTTGACCAGGCAGTAGTCGCGCGCGCTTACCGTGCGGGTCGCAAAAGACGTGACCTTGTCCAGTGGAATGCGTGCGACGCAAACGGATACCGACTCGATCTTGCTCATCGACGTTGCCCTCCGGACTCGCCTGCCTTGACAGTGGCGCGGCGGTCCAGCCAAAACATACGTCATTACGAGACCGTTGTCCCTCGGACCACCGCGATGCATGACGGACCGCGTCGAGGTGATTAGACGCCGCGGCTTGGGATCGCTTATCCGCCGGAGCGTCCATAGGTCGGTGAGCCGAATTTGCCGCCGGCCGTCTGCACGCTCTGGGTGAATTTGTAGGGGTCGGTGAACATCGTCGAGCAGCCGACGCAGCCATAGAAGGCGGTGCGATACGCGTTCTGGTGCTCGCGCTGGATCAGGATGCGATAGAAACGGCGATGGCCGCACACCGCACATTCGAAGCCCGGGTAGTCGCTGCACTTTTCCTGACCGATAGTCATGGCGCCAGTCTAGCGAACGATCGTTCGATAGCGCAAGCGTTTTTGAGGGCCTTAACAATGGCGCGCTAGACTTTGCCCGTGTCCGTGCACGCCGCCTCGCTGATCGCCGACGTTTTTCGCAATTCGCCGCTGCGTCACGGCCGCTTCCGGCTTTTCTATGTTGGATCCATTGCCGCCGCACTGGGCTACACGATGCAGGCCACGGTGGCGGCCTGGCTGATGGCGACGCTGACGCCGTCGGCGCTCATGGTCGCGCTGGTGCAGACGGCCAGCACCGCCCCCTCGCTATTGTTCGGGCTTCTGGCGGGAGCGCTGGCCGACATTGTCGATCGGCGGCGCGTCGTTCTGATGACCCAGGCCTTGCTTTTCGCGGCGACGGTCAGCCTGGGCATTGCGACGCTGATCGGCTGGATCGGCCCCTTGACGCTGCTGGCGCTGACCTTTGTTATCGGTGCGGGATTTACCTTCTACATGCCCGCGCAGCAGGCAAGCGTCAACGATCTCGTGTCGCGCCAGGATCTGCCGCGCGCCGTCGCGCTCAGCGCGGTGGCATTCAACCTGGCCCGCGCCGTGGGTCCCGCGCTGGCAGGGGCGATTGCAGCGTGGATAGGCACCGGCAGCGCATCTATCGCGAGCGCATGCTGTTTCGTGGTCACGATCGTCGCGGTGAGGGCATGGAAAAAGACAACGCCCGCTTTGCCCGGGGTTCCCGAGAGGCTGCTCGCGGGCGTGTGGAGCGGCCTTCGCTATGCCCGGCACTCGCCGCTGATGCGCGCACTCATTATCCGCAACCTGAGCTTCAGCGTTTGCGCGAGCGCGCTGTGGGCGCTGCTGCCGGTGATCGCACGCGACCAGCTTTCGCTCGGCGCGGGCGGCTTCGGTCTGCTTTCGGCGGGATTCGGCGTCGGTGCCGTCATCGGCGCGATGACGGTTCCCCGGCAAATTCAACGCGTATCGCTCAATACCGTCGTCAGCGCTTCCATTCTGCTATGGGTGGCTGCCACCGTGCTGATCGCATCCACCGCCGCTACGGTGGTCGCGCTCGTGGGCATGTTCGGCGCCGGCGCGGCGTGGGTCGGCGTACTCGCCAGCCTGTCGGCGGGCACGCAGAGTGCCGCGCCTGCCTGGGTGCGAGCGCGCGCAGTCGCCATGAACCTGGTCGCC
>JALZAO010000082.1 GCA_030948305.1 Pseudomonadota bacterium | reverse complement strand
CGCCAGGCGCGCTCTTTGCCGCCTTGCCGCCCGACCAATCGTAGAATCCGCGCTTGGTCTTGCGGCCGAGATTGCCCGCCGCGATCAATTCGCTCAAGCGCTTGGGCGGCGCGGTGTCCCGCCCCAGCATCTTGCCTACCGCCATGCAGATGTCGAGCCCGACGGTGTCGGCCAGCTCGATCGGCCCGACCGGCATGCCGAACGCGAGCGCGGCTTCATCGACCGTCTCGGGCGTCATTCCTTCGTCGACGCAGCGCATCGCTTCCATGAGGTACGGCGCGAGGATGCGGTTGACCAGGAAACCGGGTGCGCTTTTGACCGGCAGCGGCAGCTTGTCGATCTGTCGCGTGAACGCCGCCGCGGCAGGAATGAGATCCCCGCGCGTGGTCGCGCCAACGACGATCTCGACCAGCATCATTCTGGCGACCGGATTGAAGAAATGGAGACCGATCAAACGTCCAGGATCGCGCATCGGCGCGGCGATCTCTTCCAGCGGAATGCTGGAGGTATTGGTCGCGAGCAGTGCCGTGGGTTTGGCCTTGGCCTCGAGCGACGTGAACAGGTGCTGCTTGGCTTCGAGGTTCTCGAAGATCGCTTCGATAATGACGTCGGCGCGGGCCACTCCGTCGCCGGCGACGTCGGGGATGAGGCGGTCGAGCGTGTCACGCACGCGCAAGGGATCCTTCAGCCGTTCGGAGAAGAGCTTCGCCGCGCGTCCCATCGCCGGCGAGAGCCGCTCGGCATTCTGGTCCTGCAGCGTGACAGTCAGGCCACGCAACGCGCACCACGCGGCGATGTCGCCGCCCATCGTACCTGCGCCAACGACATGCACGTTATCCACGGGACTCCGAACGTCGCGCGGCGGTGCACCCTCTTCCTTGTCGCGACCGAAGCTCTTCAGCCGCTCCTGGAGCTTGAACACACGGATCAGGTTGGTGGCGGTCGGCGACTGCAACAGATGCGCAATGGATGCCGGATCGCCCGGCGGCGCGGCCAACGCGTCGCCGTCGTATTTGACCCAGATATCGAGAATCGCATACGGCGATGGGTAATGCTCGCGTCGCGCCCGCGTCGCTACCTGCTTTCTCGCCTTCGCGGCAATCACGGGACGGATCAGCGGATTGAGGGTGAGTGAAAGCGGGAACGTCGCGCGCCGCAGTGGCGGAAGGTCGCGCAAAACGCCACGCGCAGTGTTGTCCATGATCCGTAGTGGCACGCACTCGTCGGCGATGCCGAGCTTCCTGGCCCTGCGCGCATCGATGGTCCTGCCGGTCAGCAGCAGATCCAGCGCGGCGGGCGCGCCGGTCAGCCGAGGAAGACGTTTCATTCCGCCCCAGGCGGGAACGATGCCGAGCATTACTTCGGGAAGGCCAAGACGCGTTCCCGGCTCGTCAACCAGCACTCGGTATCGGCAGGCAAGTGCCAACTCCATCCCGCCGCCGAGACAGAAGCCACGAACCAGCGCCAGCGTCGGATAAGGCGCGGCGGCAAGCTGCTCGAAGGTGTCCCAGCCACGCTTGACCAGCATCACCGCGTCGTCAATGCTCTTCAGTTGGCCGAATTCGTCGATGTCGGCACCGGCAATGAATCCATTCTCCTTGCCGGAGCGGATCACCAAGCCCTTGGGCGGCTGCGCGGCGAGAACGGTCAGTACGGTGCGCAGTTCATCCAGTACCGGGGCCGCGAGCGTGTTCGTGGTCGCACCGTGCTTGTCCAGCGTCAGCCATCCCAAGCCGTCGGCATCGCGCTCGAGCTTCCAATGCAGCAATTCACTCATCGTCGATGCGCCCGAGTCAGGCACGTTCAACCAACATGGCACCGCCCTGACCGCCGCCGATGCAGATCGACGCTATTCCCCGTCTGCCTCCGTTGCGCTTGAGCGTATTGAGCAGGTGCAGGACGATCCGCGCGCCGGACGCGCCGACCGGATGGCCAAGCGCGATGGCCCCGCCATCGACATTCAGCTTGTCGGTGTCGAGCGGCCCCAATGCCGCGTCGAGCCCGAGCTCGTCGCGGCAAAAATCATCGCTCGCCCACGCGCGAAGGCAAGCGATCACCTGCGCCGCAAACGCTTCGTTGATTTCCCACGCGTCGATGTCGGCGAGCCCAAGATGTTGACGCGCGAGGATCGGCGTCGAGGCGTACACCGGCCCGAGTCCCATCTGCGCGGGATCGAGTCCGGCCCATTCGCTGTCGACGATGGTGCCCAGCACCGGCAGCTTGTGTTTCGCAACCGCCTCCTCGGACGCGAGGACCAGCCACGCGGCGCCGTCGGTGATCTGCGAGCTGTTGCCGGCGGTCACGTTGCCGTACTTGCGATCGAAAAACGGCTTCAGCTTGGCGAGATTTTCGGGCGTCGAGTCTTCACGCACGCCATCGTCGGCCGCGTAGACCTTGCCGTCGCGGTCGAACAGCGCCACGATTTCTCCGTCGAAGTGCCCGGCTTTCTGCGCTGCCAGCACCCGCCGGTGACTCTGCGCCGAGAACTCGTCCATTTCGCGCCGCGTAATGCCGAATCGATAGGCAAGGTTTTCGGCGGTTTGTCCCATGAGCAAGCCGACCATCGGATCGGTGAGCCCCTTCATGATGCCGATCACCGGTGTCAGCATCTCCGCCGGACGAAGCTTGAAGAAGGCGCCCGCCTTGGCGCCGAAGGTCCTAGCGGTGCTGAAATTGGCAAACCAGAGCACCATCTTGTCGGAATAGAGGAGCGGCGCGCGGGACAGCGCATCGACGCCGCCCGCCAGCACGAGCTTGGAACGCCCGGCACGAATGTTGGTGATCGCCGAATCCAGGGCTTGCATCCCGGAAGCGCAATTGCGCATCACCGTCCAGCCCGGCACCTTCAGTCCGCAGCCCATGCGCAGAGCGACGACGCGCCCGATATTGACCTCGTCGGGCGATGGGCTCGCGCAGCCGAGAATCACCTCGTCGAGCTCCGGGGGCGAAAACGGCATTCGCGTGAGCAGCGCACGGCCGGCCTGCACCGCGAGATCCGACGCCGCAAACGGTCCCGGTTTGCTTCGCGCCTTCAAAAACGGCGTACGCGCGCCGTCGACAACATAGATTGGCTGATTCATCGCAGCCTCACATTCTCAACAGAGCAACCCATCAAGGCAAGGATGCTGCAGCGTGAAAGCACCTAGACCGCGTTCGCGGCGTCGTTCGCGCCGATCGAAAAGTGAAGCTACGCTGCGGCCTTGTGCGCGACCACGGCGGCGGGCACCCGCATTTCCGAAGCGCCAAGATCCGGCGGGAAATCGTCCACGCGAATGACCTTGTCGACAAGACGCTGCGCGCGCCGCAGTGCCGACGCTTCCTCCGCGCTGATGATCCCGGCTGCTTGCGCGGCCGCTGTCCTGTCTTCGCGCGCTTTCAAGCTCAGGCGACTGGCTTTGACCGCGTCCCTGACCTTGGCTTCGACCGGTTCCGCGGCGAGCGTTGCCGCGAGCGCGAGCTCGATCGCCCCTACTGGATTTTCTTCGCTGGACGAGACGAACATTCCCGCCGTCAGCCGGTCGCGCGTCGCCGAAGGCTCGATCAACAGCTTGGCCACCGTGTGTCCGAGCTGGTCAGAAGGAACAACATAGGGGCGGCCAAACGGGAAGACGAGTTGCCGCAGCACCGCGGCGATGAAACGGTTTGGAAAATTGGAAATCACGCCCTCGATGGCATTCTGCGCCTTGAACATCGCATCCCAGATCGCCCAGTGCATCAGCGGGGCGTCCGAAGCCTGGCGGCCTTCCATCTCGTACCGCTTGAGCGTTGCCGAGCACAGATACAGCATCGAAAGAATGTCGCCGAGTCTCGCGGACAGCTTTTCCTTGCGCTTGAGCGCTCCCCCCAACGAGCCCATCGATACGTCCGACAGGAAGGCGAGCACGGCGGAGAAGCGGGTCAGTTGCTGGTAATAGCGGCGCGTTTCCGGTGCGACCTTGTCCGGCACGCCCGCGCAGCGAGAGCCGCAGAGGCCCATGACGAACGATCGGGCCATGTTCGACAGCACGAAGCCGATGTGTCCGAAGAGCGCGCGGTCGAACGCGACTGACGCGCGATCGCGGTCGGTCTCGCGGGTCGCTTCGATTTCCTTCAGAACATAAGGGTGGCAGCGGATCGCGCCCTGACCGAATATGATCAGGCTGCGGGTGAGAATGTTGGCTCCCTCCACCGTAATCGAGACAGGCAGCTGCATGTACGCCGCGCCCAGAAAATTCGACGGGCCCATGCAAATTCCCTTGCCGCCGGCGACGTCCATCGCATCGTTGATCACCTGCCGGGCGCGATCGGTCAGGTGGAACTTGGCGATGGCCGAAGGCACCGCGGGCTTTTCGCCCAGATCGACGGCCAGCGCGGTCAGCATCCGCGTCGCGTCCATCATGTACAGGTTGCCGCCCATACGCGCGAGCGCTTCCTCCACGCCTTCGAACTTGCCTATCGGCGTCTTGAACTGAGTGCGCACGCGGGCATAACCGCCGGTCGCGCGCACCGCCAGCTTGGCCATGCCGGTACTGGACGAAGGCAGTGAAATACCGCGCCCCGCAGCGAGCGATTCCATCAGCATGCGCCAGCCGTTGCCGACCTGCGCCTTGCCTCCGATGACCCACTCGATGGGAATGAAGACTTCCTTGCCCCAATTGGGCCCGTTCTGAAATACCGCATTGAGCGGCATGTGACGATGGCCGATGTTGACGCCCGGATGATGTGTCGGAATCAACGCGCAGGTGATGCCGAGATCCTCCTTGTCGCCCAGCAGGTGATCAGGATCGTAGGCGCGAAAGGCGAGGCCGAGGATCGTCGCCACGGGTCCGAGCGTGATGTAGCGCTTTTCCCAGGTGAGCCTCAAGCCCAGCGTGGATTTGCCCTGATGCTCGCCCATGCAGACGATGCCGAAATCGGGAATCGCCGCGGCGTCGGAACCAGCGTTCGGGTTGGTGAGCGCAAAACACGGAACCTCGATGCCTTTGGCGAGGCGCGGCAGAAAATGCTTCTTCTGCTCGTCGGTGCCATAGTGCAGCAGCAGCTCGCCGGGTCCGAGAGAATTGGGCACCATCACCGTCACCGCCACCGTGCCCGAATGCGTTGAGAGCTTGGTGATCACCTGGGAATGCGCAAACCCGGAAAAACCGAGCCCGCCAAACTCCTTGGGGATGATCATCCCGAGAAAGCCCTTGTCCTTGACGTATTGCCAGACCGCGGGCGGGAGATCGCGATAAACGTGAGTCGTTTCCCAGTCACTTACCATCGCGCACAGCTCTTCGCATTCGTGATCGAGGAAGCGCTGCTCCTCGGCGGTCAGGCGCGGCCGCGGCATCGCGAGCAATCGCGACCAGCGGGGGTTGCCGGAAAACAGCTCGCCGTCCCACCACACGGTGCCGGCTTCGATGGCGTCGCGCTCGGTTTGCGACATCGGCGGCAGTATCTTCCGGAACGCAGTCAGCACGGCATCGCTGACCACTTTGCGGCGCAGCGCCGGAATGTTCAGAATGATCGCCGGCAGCAGCAGCACCACGGCGATGATCAGCAGCGCCAACGGTGAAATCCAATGGCCGCTCCACACGGCGGTCAGCGCGGCGATGATCGCCGCGGTCCACAGCCATCCCGCGGCGTTGAGGTAGGCCAGCGCAAAGAACGCCACGACGACGGCGAGCAACCACGCGACTATGAGCATCTGCGACTCCTACCTTGAGCGAAACCATGCGGCATCTTCGCCGTCGCGCGAGATCAGATCGGGAAGCGGCGCCTTGAGGCCCGCAATCAGGAAAAACGGTGCCAGACGACGAGAACGGTGCTTCGTCGTCGGCCTCCCCGGGGACTGCGCCACCATCAACGTCAGCGCATCGACGCCCGCCAGCGTATGGCGCCCCGCGACCGGTGTCAATCCCGCGCTTTGCCTGCCTCGGCCGAAACCGCGCCCGGGTTCGCATACGCCTTATCGACGGCGTCCTTAAATCGCGCCAGCACCAACGGCCGCTTGAGCTTCAAGGTCGGCGTGAGCAAGCCGTTCTCGATGCTCCACGGGTCCCCTGTCGGGATCACCTTTCGGATCCTTACCCAGCGCGGAAAATTCTTCAGCAACTCGTTGGCGCGGTCGAGCAGCAGCTTTTCGTCGGTTTCTTTGGTGACCGTCAACAGCGTCAGAAACGGCCGGCCCTCGCCGACCAGCATCACCTGCTCGAACATCGGATCGTGCGCAAGCGCGAATTCGACATCCTGCGGCGGCAGCTTTTCGCCATTGGACATGACGAGGATGTCCTTAAGTCTGCCCCGAATGTAGATCCTGCCCTCGCGCATCTCGGCGATGTCGCCGGTGTGCAGCCAGCCCTCGGCGTCGACGGCGGCGCGCGTCGCCTCCGGATTCCGCCAATAGCCCAGCATGATGTTGCCGCCCCGCGCGAACAATTCGCCGTTCGGCCCGAGCTTCACCTCGACCCCCGGAAGCGGCGGGCCGACGGATTCGGGATCGTTGTTGTCCTCGCGATTGACCGAGATGACCGGAGAAGCCTCGGTCATGCCGTAGCCTTGCAGCATGCGAAGCCCGAGACCGATGAAGGTGCGCGCAAGCAACGGATCGAGCGCGGCGCCGCCGACGACGGTCAGCCGCAGCCTGCC
>JALZAO010000081.1 GCA_030948305.1 Pseudomonadota bacterium | reverse complement strand
CTTCTCGAGGCCGCGAGCATCGGCAAACGCTTCGGCGGCGTTCAGGCACTTACCGACGTCAGCTTCAGCATCGCCCGCGGCGAGATCTACGGCTTGATCGGGCCCAATGGGGCGGGCAAGACTTCCCTTTTTAACGTCCTCACAGGCATTTATTCGCCCGACAGTGGAAATTTCACCTTCGACGGCGCGCCACTCGACCGGCTGAAACCGAACGAAGTCGCGGAGCGCGGCATTGCACGCACGTTTCAGAACATCCGTCTTTTCCAGAATCTGTCGGCTTTGGAAAACGTCATGATCGGCCGCCACGTTCGCACCCACGCCGGCGTATTCGGCGCGATCTTTCGCGACCGGCAGACCCTGACGGAAGAAGCGGCGATCGAGGCGCGATCCTACGAGCTGCTCGATTACGTCGGCGTCGCGACCCGCGCCAATCATCTCGCCAAGCACCTCGCCTACGGCGATCAGCGGCGCCTTGAAATTGCGCGTGCGCTGGCGACCGACCCCAAGCTTCTCGCGCTGGACGAACCCGCGGCAGGCATGAACGCGACCGAGACCAAGGCGCTGAAGGCGCTCCTCGACGACATCCGTCGGGACGGCACGACGATTCTGCTGATCGAGCACGACATGAAGCTGGTGATGAGCATCTGCGACCGCGTGCTGGTGCTCGACTACGGCAAGAAGATCGCCGAGGGCTCGGCGGCGGAGGTTCAATCGGACCCGAAGGTCATCGCCGCGTACCTCGGCGGCGAAGTGACCCTCAATCTGCGAAGGGCCTGAGTGAGTGGGTGAGACCGCGCTCCTCGAGCTCAAGGGTCTTCAGGTTGCCTACGGAGGCATCCAGGCCGTCAAGGGCATCGATCTGGTGGTGAGGGAGCGCGAGCTCGTCTGCCTCATTGGCGCCAACGGGGCGGGCAAGACGACGACGCTGAAGGGCATCACCGGCTTGCAGCCGATCAAGAGCGGATCGATCCATTACGACGGTCAGGACATCACCGGCAAACCGGCATTCGTGCTCGTCCGCCGCGGCCTGTCGATGGTTCCCGAAGGACGCGGCGTCTTCGGAGCGCTCTCCATCGAGGAGAATCTGGCCATGGGCGCCTACACGCGCAACGATCGCGCGGCGATTCGGGCCGACGTCGAGCGCGTGTACGGGCTCTTTCCCCGGCTGAAGGAGCGGCGCACGCAAACCGCGGGAACGCTCTCCGGAGGCGAGCAGCAGATGCTGGCGATGGGCCGCGCGATGATGTCCCGGCCCAAGCTTCTCCTGCTCGACGAGCCGTCGATGGGCCTGGCACCGCTGATGGTGCAAAAGGTGTTCGAAACCGTGCTTGCGATCGCCAGCGAAGGCGTGACCATCCTTTTGATCGAGCAGAATGCGAAGCTCGCGCTCGAAGTCAGCGACCGCGGCTACGTGATGGAAAGCGGCGAGATCACCCTTTCCGGCGCCGCGAAAGACCTTCTTTCGGACCCGAAGGTTCGCGCGGCGTATCTCGGCGAGAGTGCCCACTGACGCGCCGCGGATTCGCTTTTCACTTGGACCTGCCCTTCTCCACCGTCGTCGTCGCCGCGCCGCGAGCCGTGAACGCACGGCGCGCATTCGCGTGGTACGAAGAGGCGATGCGGCTGTTCAAGCTCGCGCCCATTACCTGGTGCGCTCTCGGATTCATCACGCTCACCGCCGACCTGGGCCTGCAACTTGTCCCCGGCATCGGGATCGCCGCATCCAAAGTCATCGTCCCGCTGGTTGAATGCGGGATGTTGATCGGTGCAGCCGCGCTGGATCGGGGGCAGCCGCTGCTGCTTCGATACGGTCTCACCGCGTTCGGTGCGCGCCCCGGTGCGGTGGCGGCGATTGTCATCGGCGCGCTGGCGGTGTTTGCCGCCGAGGCGCTCGCTGCCTATTTGCTCGCCGGGGCCAATCTTCTGGCTCCGGACCCCGATGGTGGTGACCTGTCCTCGCTGGCGGTGATCGGCCCCGTCGTCACCGGTGCGCTGGCTTCGCTGCCCGTTGCCTTCGTGCCCTTCGCGGCGCTGCTCGCGGACGCGTCCTTCGCCGACGCATTTGAAAGCAGCGTGCGCGCCTTCTCGCTCAACCTCGCGCCACTGCTCCTTTTCGCCGCGATTGCCGTGGTGCTGGTCGCGCTGGGTCTGTTGCTCTACGGTGTTGGACTGATCGCGGTGTTTCCGCTGCTGTCGGCGGCGAGCTACGCCGCGTGGAAAGATATTTTCATTGTCGATGTGGGACGGGCTGCGGCCTCCTCAACCCGCTCGTGAGTGAGATGCGTCGCGTGTCGGCCGCCAGCGTCGACTCGCAATTCCACGTCGATCCCCACGCTTTGCGTGGGGCGACTGGCGACGTCGGGTGGCTCGCGCCGGCTAAACGGTGGGCGCAACGTCGAAATTCGCGAAGTCGCCTTCCGCCGGTGCCGTTTCGATTCCCGTGACCTGCGCCGCCGCAGGGCCGCGACGCGACCAGGCGACGATGGCATCGATGTCGGCGGCGGGACCGGCAATGATCGCCTCGACGGAACCGTCGCGCCGGTTGCGCACCCAGCCGCGAAGCTTGCGCGCGCGTGCCTCGTCGGCAAAGGCGTAACGAAAGCCGACACCCTGCACGCGGCCCTGAATGAGCAGGCGCAGCGTAGTGGCACCCGCCATGCTCTCGCTCAAGCAGCCGCTTCCCGGCGCGCGAGCAGCAGCAAGCCGAGCATGGTCTTGACGTCGGTAAGCTCGCCGCGATCGATCCACGTCAGCGCTTCCTCAAGCGTGGCGGTAATGATTTCGATGAACTCTCCTGCATCCAGTTTCGCGCCGACAAAGGTCAGCGCATCGGCGGTGTAGATTTCGATGCGCTCGGTCGAATAGGTGATCAACGGATGCAAAGTGCCGACGTGCGACCAGCGCTCGGCGGTGTAGCCTGTCTCCTCGAGCAATTCACGCGCCGCAGTCGTGGCAGGGTCCTCGCCCGGATCGATCTTTCCGGCGGGAAACTCGATGAAGATGCGCGCCAACGGGTACCGGAACTGCCGTTCCAGAAGCAGCTTTCCATCGGGCAGCCGCGGAATGATCATTACCGCGCCGGGATGGGCGATGTACTCGCGTGTTGCGGTTTCTCCATCGGGCAGGCGCACCGTGTCGCGCTTGACATGCAGCAACTTGCCCTCGAACACGTCTTCCGAGGCAATGCGCGTCTCGACCAGGTGGGCGTCGCCGCTTCGCTTCCCGCCGTCGTCCGGGGTTTTGGCGCTCATGCCAGCCAGTCCCGCGCGGTGAGGAACTCCGCATAGAGCCTTTCCTCCGGAGTGCCGGGATCGGGGCGCCAGTCATACCGCCAGCGCACAACAGGCGGCAGCGACATGAGGATGGCTTCGGTGCGGCCGTTGGATTGAAGACCGAAGAGCGTGCCGCGATCGTAGACCAGGTTGAACTCGACATAGCGCCCGCGACGGTACGACTGGAAGTCGCGCTCGCGCTCGGTGTAGGGCAGGTCCTTGCGCCGGCGCAGGATCGGCTCATAGGCGGCGAGGAAATGATCACCGACGCTTTGCGTCAGCGCGAAGCAATGTTCGAAGGCACGCTCGTTCAGGTCGTCGAAAAAAATACCGCCGATGCCGCGCGGCTCGCCGCGGTGCTTGAGGAAAAAATAATCGTCGCACCAGGCCTTGAACCGGGGATGGTAAGCGTCGCCGAACGGCGCCAGCGCGGCGCGACAGGTGCGGTGAAAGTGGATCGCGTCCTCCTCGAAGCCGTAATAAGGCGTGAGATCCATGCCGCCGCCGAACCACCACACAGGCTGAGACTCGGGCTCGTCGGCGCGCGCGGCGAAAAGCCGCAGGTTCATGTGGACAGTGGGCGCATGGGGATTGCGCGGGTGCAGCACCAGCGACACTCCCATCACCTCGAACGAGCGGCCGGCAAGCTGCGGACGCGCGGCGCTCGCAGACGGGGGGAGCCGTTCGCCCTTGACGTGCGAAAAGTTGACGCCGCCGCGCTCGAACACCTTGCCCTCTTCAAGGATGCAACTGGTGCCGCTGCCGCCCTCCGTTCGTTGCCACTCGTCACGACGAAAGTGCGCTCCGTCGATGGCCTCGAGTCGGCCGACGATGCGCGATTGCAGGTCGGTGAAGTAATGCTGCGCGCGCGGCAGGTCCTGAAGAAGGTTCATGATGTTCCGCGACGCTTCGCCGATGCTTCGTCTTAAGGCGGGGTGCCGCGAGTCAGGCCTTGCGCGCGCCGAGCGCACGGTGGCCAATGTCGCCGCGATATTGCATACCGTCGAAGTGGATGCCGCCCACTGCGGCGTACGCCGTACGCTGCGCCTGTCGCAGCGTTTCGCCCAGCGCGGTGACGCAGAGAACACGTCCGCCCGCGGTCACGATACGCTCACCCTCCTGCGCGGTCGCGGCATGGAAGATTTTGCAATCGTCGGGCGCGACATCGAGGCCTGAAATCGCGTCGCCCTTGCGCGGCGCGTCGGGGTATCCCGCCGCCGCCAGCACCACGCCCAGGGCGGCGCGGCGGTCCCAGTCGGCGTCGATACGATCGAGCGTACCCTCGACTGCGTGTTCCAGCAGTTCGACCAGATCGGTCTTGAGCCGCATCATCATCGGCTGCGTCTCCGGGTCTCCCAGCCGGCAATTGAACTCGAGCGTACGCGGATTGCCGTCGTTGTCGATCATCACCCCGGCGTAGAGAAACCCGCTGTATGGAATGCCGTCGGCGGCCATGCCGTCGACCGCGGGTACGATGATCTCGCGCATGATGCGCGCATGAACCGCGGGAGTCACCACCGGCGCGGGCGAATAGGCGCCCATGCCGCCGGTGTTGGGCCCGGTATCGCCGTCGCAGAGCCGCTTGTGATCCTGCGACGAGGCGAGCGGCAGTATGTGCGAGCCGTCAGCCATGACGATGAAGCTCGCTTCCTCGCCGGTCAGGTACTCTTCGATGACTACCCGCGAAGGCGGCCCATCGCGCACCGGATGCGCTCCATGCTGATGCGGAACCAGTTTCCGGTCGACGAGCATCATGGCGTCAATCGCCGCGTGCGCATCGCCTGCGCTCATGGCCACGACCACGCCTTTACCTGCGGCCAGCCCGTCGGCTTTGACGACGATGGGCGCACCGCGACCGTCGACGTAGGCGTGCGCTTCGGCGGCGTCGGTGAAGCTCTCATATTCGGCGGTCGGAATGCCGTGGCGGGCCATGAAGGCCTTGGCGAAATCCTTGGAGCTCTCGAGTTGCGCCGCGGCTTGGGTCGGGCCGAAGATCTTCAGGCCTACGCGCTGGAATGCGTCGACGACGCCGTCGGCAAGCAGCGCTTCCGGACCCACGACCGTCAGGCCTATGCGCTCAAGCTGCGCAAAGTGGAGCAGATCCTCGATCGAGGTTAACGTGACATTGCTGAGCTCGCGCTCTCTCGCCGTGCCGGCGTTGCCGGGAGCAACGAAGACTTTCGCGACCCGGCTCGATTGCGCGATTTTCCACGCCAAGGCATGTTCGCGGCCCCCGCCGCCAATGACCAGAATATTCATCGCAAGCTCACGCCCCAGCTCGCACTGAGCTTACCTGCTGCAGGACTATAGCAACGTGAGGGCAAACACACTCGCTGGCGACTCGCCGAACTCAATGGCGAAAATGCCGGACGCCGGTAAACACCATCGCCAGGCCGCGCTCATCGGCCGCGGCGATGACTTCGGCATCGCGCATGCTGCCGCCGGGCTGGATGACCGCGACCGCACCGTTGTCCGCGACGACATCGAGACCGTCACGAAACGGGAAGAAAGCGTCCGAAGCAACTACCGACCCGATGAGCGATAGCCCCGCGGCCTGCGCCTTGATCGCGGCAATGCGTGTCGAATCGACCCGGCTCATCTGCCCGGCCCCAATGCCAAGCGTTCTTCCACCACCACCATAGACAATGGCATTCGATTTGACGAACTTGGCGACGCGCCAGACAAACATCAAGTCGGCGAGCTGCGAGGCCGTCGGCGCCTTGCGCGAAACCACCGACAGGTCGCCCGGATTGATGCTGCACCGGTCGGCGGTTTGCAGCAGAATGCCGCCGCCGACGCGTTTCATGTCCCATGCATTTCCCGCTTCAGGCCGCGCGCTCCCCATCGTCAGCACACGGACATTGGTTTTCTTTGCGAGGCGCTCGAGCGCCTCGGCGGAATAGCCTGGAGCGATCAGGACCTCGAGAAATTGCGCGCTGACCAGCTCGACCGTCGCGGCATCGATTTCGCGGTTGAAGGCGATGATGCCTCCGAACGCCGAGGTGGGATCGGTGGCGAGTGCCAGCCGATACGCCTCCAGCGGAGTTTCCGCAATCGCGGCTCCGCAGGGATTGGCGTGTTTGACGATGACGCAGGCCGGCTCGGTGAAGGTGCCAACGCACTCCCACGCTGCGTCGCTGTCGCCGATGTTATTGAACGAAAGCTCCTTGCCCTGCAGCTGCCGGTAGGTCGCGATCGTGCCGGGCGCCGGTGCCTCGTCACGGTAAAAGGCCGCCTGCTGGTGTGGATTCTCGCCGTAGCGCAGATCCTCCACCTTGGTGCCTTGCCAGTTGAAGTGCCCCGGAAACATCTGAGGCGCGCTGGTCTCGTCGCGTGCCGTCAGATAG
>JALZAO010000080.1 GCA_030948305.1 Pseudomonadota bacterium | reverse complement strand
TGTTTTGCGTGAACAGCGGCCGGTACTGTACCGCCGCCGAAACATCCGTGCCCAGATTGCGATCGATATTGCCCTGATTGCGTAGAACAGACAGCACGGTGGTGTTGGCGAACCAAAGCTGATTGACGTTGCCGATGACGCGCCACCGCGGCGAAACATCGAAGTCGGCGCCGACTCCGATCAGCGCCACGCCCGGATTGGTGAAGTTCGACTGCCCCTGATCCTTCGACGAGCGAAGGCTCGCGAGCACGCCGTTACGCCCGGACAGCGCAACGCCACCGCCACCGATCAGCGGCACTGCCTGGCGAATCCAGAAACTGGTGTCAGCACCGGCGATCTGCGGATTCTCGAGTATCGCGTCGAAGCCCGTCTCCTTGCCGTCGTACGGATTCTTGTCGCCGGTTGCGTAGAGCGCGGTACCGCGAACGCGAATCCAATCGAAGTCGCGCGACACTTCGCCCACGCCGTAAAAGGCGCTGATGTCCGCCGATTGCTGCGAGAAGGGATTGCGATCGTCGCGCCCGACCGCATAGTACAGGGACGCGGTGGTGTTCCAGCGGCCGAAATGGCCGTCGCCGGAGGCACCCAAATACGTCACGTTGTACTTGTGCGGACGGGCGTCGCCGAAAATGGCGGGCCGGATCTGAAAGCCGTTGTTGTCGAGGAATGCTTCGGCGGTTTCCCGGTTCACGTTGTGAATGACCGTTCCCTGCAGCGTGAAACCCGGCACCATAAAATCCTGGCGGAAGAGATTGGCCACAAACACGTCGTCCTTGCGCAGCGTCTTGCCGATATCGTTCAAGCCGCTGTTGGTGTCCTTGTCGATCCTGCGAAACCAAGCCAGGTTGTACTGCCACCGATTGCTTTCGCGGGAGCCGAAAAAGCGAATGCCGACCGGCTGATCCTGAAACAGGAACCCGCGAAAGTCCGAAATGAACGGCTGAATGCCGACCCGGATGTCGTCGAAGTCGAAATACTCCGACGCGATGTTGTACTCGTAATCGACGAACGCTTCCTGGATTCCCACGAAGTTATCGGTGCGACGGGTGCCGCTGCGGGGATCGATCCTGAGCGAGCGGACTTCCTCCACCTTGCTGACGTTGTAGTTCAAGACCGGAACGAAGCGGAACTCCAGCTCCGGCGGCTTGAAGGTCGTGCTGCCCTTCAACAGCGACAGGCTGACGATGAGATTTTGCGCAAAAGTTGACTGCCGCCCGCGGCCGAATTGGTCGTTGGCTTGTGGATCCTGCGAAGATTGGGCGCCGATCGGCGTCGGCAGCTTGCGCGCCTCGAACAGCGTGTCCGAGATCACGCCTAGATTGAAAAACCAATCCTCGCCAAAGACGGGACGGTCGCCCTTGAGCGTGTTCGGGTTGTACGGGTCGAACGAGCGCTGGTTCACGATGCCCAGTTGGTCGACAATCCGCCAGCGATCAGGCACCGGCACTGTTTCCCGTGAGAGCAACGGCGACGGCGGGGGAACCTGGCTGGGGTCGATGGCGGGGATGATCGCCTCGAGCGGCCGGCCCATGGGTCTCTGCAGCAGGATCCTGTCATCGGGCAGCGCGTCGGGCGCGGGAACGCGGGCAGCTTCCGTTTGAGCGTCCATGACCGCCGGCCGTGGCGCGCCGACCTCGGTTCGGGGGATTCCCCTGGAAATGCCAGGATTAGCGTCGACCGAAAAGCTCGGATTGGTCTTGCCGACAGCGTAATCGATCCAGCCGCTGCGACCGTCGGCGAGGTGAACGCGGTACCAGCTGCCGCGCCTCTGATCGGCTTCCAGCCGCGCACCCTGCTGCAGCTGCGCCAGCACGGCGGAGCCGGGCGTCGCGTCAGCGTGCACGTTGACGGTGGCGGCCAGCACCTGAATGCCGTAGCGGCCGTCGGCCGAGCGCGGCGGCGCCGCGGGCTCGCCACGTTTGACGTCGGGCGTGGCGGGTTTTGGCGCCTGCGGTACCTGCGCCACGGCACATAGGCTGCCCGACAGCGCGAACGCGGCGAGCGCCGCCAGAGCGCGGCGGCTACAGCCCGGCGCAGACATTTTGCTCGGTACTGCCATTGAACGGCGCCTGCGGGCAATTGACGTAGCGCAAACGGGTGCCCTCCCCTTGCGGCGCGAGGTTGTCGGCGCGGATGGCCGGCGGCGCGTTGGCGATTCCCGTATTCAGGATTTTCCCGGCGTTGGCGAGTCCGAGGAATGAAACCATATCGTCCTGATCGATGCCGTCGCCGGAGACGCCGACCGCTCCGACCAGCTGACTGCCACGATAGATCGGCATGCTTCCAGGAAAGATCTGAATGCCGTTCTTAAGCCGCGAGTTGCCCGTGCATCCCGTTCCGTTGTCGCCCGCGGCCAGGGACGCGACCAGCTTGTTGATGATGAGGTCCAGCTGCAGCCCGTCATTGAACGGGCTCCAGTTCGCATAGGGCTTGGACAGCGGCCCGTTCGCGGTGCCGGTGATGCCGTCGGGAAAGAACGGCCGCGCCAGATTTCCGACGGCTCGGTTGCTGTAGGCGATGCCGTTAGCCAACGCCGTCGGATCGTTCAGGAATGACTTCATCGCGGCGGCATACGCTGCGATCGGCGATGTTGCCGGAGGCACCAGGTAGCTGGCCGGCGGCAGGACGGCAAGCTCGGCCGCGGCGGTGACGCTGGAGAAAAATGCCGCGGTGCGCGCTTTCTGCACGGCAACGTCGGTGCCGAAGATCGGCGCATCGCGCGAGCGCACCAGACCGAGAATCTCGCCGGCGGTATCGACCACTGTTATCGAGACCTGCGCCGCGGAGCCTAGCGGCACTCGAATCTGCGCCCGCGCCCGGTTGGCGACATCGAGGGCGCTCTGAAGAATTTGCGTGACCTCGGCTCGGGTGAGCAGCCCATCGGTACCGGCGCGCGGTGAAAAGCGCGGCACATTCACGATGTCGACGAGCACGTACGCCCCGAGCGGCGCGAATGCCGGGTCAGTCGATGGACGAAAGCCCGATGCGGGCGTCCCGAACGCCACGCCCGCCACAATCGGATTTCCGCCGTAAAAAGGGACATTGACCAGCGCTCCTGCGACGTTATTGATTACCGCAAATGCAGGCGCCGTGGCGGGATTGCTGGCGAGCGCTTCCGAATCGACGTAACGCAGCGTGCGGCCGTCGACGGTGATGTGATCGGCGCGACGATCGGTCGGCGCGCTAAAGCCGCTGCCGCCGGCAATCGCGATCAGCTCATCGAGGTCGACATCGATGTCGATGATGTTGAGATCCGCCGAGTAGAGGCCATCGGCGATCACGCCGACGCCGCCGACAACGGTGCCATTTTTGTACAGTGGCAAACCGCCGGGATCGGCTGAGAATCCGAGGGGGGAGCGTTTGGGGCCGATGGTTCCCGCTCCCGTTTGCAGGTTCACGTCGGAGCAGGAAAGTTGACTGAATTGGACGCCAAAGAGCGGCCCGCCGGGTTGCTGGTTTTCGCGCGGGTTGAAATGCTCTTGAACAATCTGGCTCGCGGTACGGGTGGAGAACGCGTTACCCTCGGACGAAAGATAAGCGCCCGTAATCGCCTTGGCGATGGCCGCCAGCTGCGACGGCAGGATCGAAATGCCTTCGAGCCCCCCGACGGCGCCGCGCCCGCCCTGGATGGTAAATGTCGCCGCCGCGCCGTTCATCTTGAATACACCCAGCACATTGCCGACGCGATCGACGACCGCGATCGTCGCTTTGGCGCCGCGCGCTTGCGCTTCGGCGACCGCCTGCGCGATGACCTGCTGCACATCGGAAACCGTCAACGCATTGGGACTTGCCGCTTCACAACCGCCACTGCATCCGTCGCCCCCGCCGGCACCGCCGCCACACCCGGCAAGCAGGCAGGCGCTCACGACAAGCCATGCGATCACCCGTGCTGACGCGCGAAGTGCACTCATTGCAGCTTTCGCGTCATCGCAAGCGTCGCACCGGCGTCCGCGTCGGGCCTCATGCCGGCGTGCCCGGCAAACGGCGGATGGTTGGGAAGGTGGAATCCGTGACACGCGATGCAGGTGGAAACGACCTTGCCTGGCGCCGGCTTGTTGCCGGCGTGGCATGCCCGGCAGTCGACGATGGCGGGAATGGCGATATCGGCGCTCGAACGCGACTTTTCCACCGAATGGCAATCAGCGCATTTGTTGGTGCGGTGCTTGACGTGATCGAAGCGAGCTTTCGGCATCCACGCAGACGCGACGTGGACCGGAACAACTCCCCAAGCGATCTCCTTGCCAGACTCGCCTTGAATCACGGCTTTGGTGACCTCGTGACAAACGATGCAAACGCGCGCTTCGAAAAGGTCCTCGGAAACCTGTTGCGCCTTGAATTTCGCCCAGGTCAGTGCGCGTTGCCGTTGTTGTTCGGTGATCGCTCCGCTGCCCAGCCTCGGAAGGCCGCGCCGGATCTCGCCAATATCGACGACATCCACGGGAATATTGTTCAAGGCGATGTTTGCATAGAACTCCTGCATGGTCAACATGACATTGTCGACCGAACCGTGCGGGACTTGGCGCGTCGTGACTGCGGGCTCGAATTCGAGCGTATGGCACTCGAGGCACGCCGTATTCATGGCGACCGGCTCGAAACCCCTGCCGCTGGCATCCGGAATGTGGCAGCTGCGACATTCGAGCGTCTTGCGTCCCCGCGGCCCGCGCACGCTGGTCTTCAGATGCTCCTCGTGCGGAAATTTCAAATTCGATCGCTCGACGAGCTTGGCCTCGTCGGTCTGCGGAACACGGGCCACGTCGTCGCGGTTCGGCCCCCGCCACAGCGTCAGCTTGAACGGCGGGTGGTTGAGCGCGAAGTCGGTCGCATTGGCCAGGCCCGTATCGGCGCTAAACCGCTTGAGGTCGCCGTGGCACGTCACGCACAAATCCGGATCGCGCCGCACCAAAGCGTCCGCGCCCTTATGGTCGGCGTGGCAGTTCGCGCAGCGCGTTCCGCCGAAGAGCTTCGACTGCAGCGCGACTGTCTGCACATGGCCGGGCGTCTTGACGTGGCAATCGATGCAGACGTGATCGCGCACGTGCACGAACGGCGTCTCGTGACAGGTGCCGCATTGATGCCCGAACGCCTGATGACCCGCCGAAAGCGGCCCCGGGTTCCATGACTGGTCGGGCGTAACGGGCAGCTTTGCCGCTGCCTGCCGAAGCTGAGGGAGCAGCGCGTTGATGATCGGCGCCGCGAGGAAAACCAGGCCGAGAACGATCGCCAGCATCCACGCCGGGCCACGCTTCGACAGCACGGTCGCCTCGAGCGTGGTGCGCGACTTGGCCCGTATTTCGGCGAGGTCGTCGGGCAGCGGGCGCACAAGCTCGATCGCCAGCGCCACATCGCACCCGGCGGGAGGCGGCTCGACGGTCATTTCGTAAGGACCGAGCGCAATATGCACCCGCGGTGTCAGCCGGGCTTCGCGCTCGGGGCCGCCATCGACCGCCAACTCCGCTTCCGGCGCGTGAATGAAAATGCTGTCGCCTTGGGCGTAGATCGCCGCGTGGAAAAGTGCGACTCGCGGGTCTGGTAAATGAATTTCGCATTGCGTGCCGCGGCCGAGGCGAATCATCTCGCCTTCGACGATGCGCTCCGCGCGAACCGGCTGTCCCTTGCGGTTGCGGGTAACGCTGATGACCAGAATGCGCATCGGCTACCAGTAGAAAAATACCGAAACGATATGAATGATCAACGTGACCAGCAGCGCGATCGAAAGGGGGACATGGATGTACAGCCATACGTCGAGCCACGATTTGAGCTGGACGTCACGGCGTGCTCGCGCGACGAGCTCCTGTTTCTTGAGCAGCAGCGTGTAGAGCTGATGGTTGGTCTTCGCCTGCTCGCCGGCCAGCTTGCGGCCGATGATCTGCACGCCGTTCGACGCCGCGGTGGTCGGACAATTCGGGTCGCGCCCGCGCAGCTGCTGAAACCACGGTCCGCCGATTCTGGTGCCCTGCGCCGACGCGAGCACCAGGCGGTTGATGCTGTCGGGCAGCGACAGCGCAAGCTGGCGCGACTGGCGGTCGAGATCGGCGATGCGGATCAGCAGCATCTGCAAGGTGTCGTCGCCCAGATTGTCGGTCATCACCCGCGGGAAGCGCAGGTAAGCGTACACGCCGTAAAACCCGCTGAAAATCACCACCAGCATCAGCACGTATGCCAGCGTGTGCACGTTCCAGCCGAACTTGAATGCCGCGTGCAGCGTGGCGATGACGATCAGCGCGGTGCCGAAGTAGCAGTGCGCCGAGAGCCAGCCCTGCACCATGCCGGCGTTCGACGCATAGCGGCGCTTCCGTACTCCGAAATACAACAGCCAGAAGATCAGCAGCGCGCCGACCGTGCCCAGGGTATAGCCGAGCCAGGTCCCTCCGTAACGGCCGTTGGGTGGCCGATCCCAGACGTACGCCGCGATCGCGACGACAACGGCGGCCGTCGCGATCTTGAGATAGCGATAACCCGCGTACGCCAGGATCGACTGGTGCGCCAACGATAAGGCTCCCCGGTTCACCGCGGCGTAGAGCGCGACGAGTGCGCGCCTGCCGCGCCTTTGGCGCGGACTCCACACCTGCCCGCGCCCTTTGGCGCGTTCGGTCAGCGTAGAGTTTATAGACCACGCCGAGTTTTGTAACCTGCGCCTTTTCCAGCACCGTTGCGCTGTCGCCGCAAGGTTCGAGCAACGCTTTGGTCTGCTGCGCCGGTATAATGCG
>JALZAO010000079.1 GCA_030948305.1 Pseudomonadota bacterium | reverse complement strand
GCCTGCAGGCCGCTTGCGACGACCGTGTCGTCGCCTTCCGCGCGGGCGATCTTGATCGCACGCATCTCGACCGTCTGATCAGGCTTCACGACGTAAACATACTGGCCCGACGGTCCGCTCTGAACCGCGGCCGACGGGGCGACAAGCGCGTCCTTCTGCTCGTAGAGCCTGAGCACGACGTTGACGAATTGCCCGGGCCACAGCGCCTTGTCGGTGTTGGGGAACTCGGCCTTGAGCTTGATCGTCCCGGTCGTCATGTCGGCGGTGTTGTCGATGAACGAGAGCTTGCCGGTGACCGGAGCGTGCGCCGCGTTGGTGAAAGCAGCCTGCACCTTGAGCACGCCGTCGGCCTGATACTTGCGGATATCCGACACATTCTGTTCCGGGACCGAGAACGAGGTGTAGATCGAGACCACCTGATTGACGGTGACGAGCGGGTTGGTGTCGTTGGCCTTGACCAGATTGCCCTGCTGGATCTGGATGCGACCTGCATAACCGGTGACCGGCGAGCGTATGGTGCAGTAGTCGAGCGACAGCCTGGCGTTCTCGATCGCCGCTTCATCGGCGCTGACCGTCGCGGCGGCGGTCGCGGTATTGGTCTGCACCTGCGCGTAGGCGTCCGGCGAAATGAAGTTTTTCGAGAGCAGGTCCTTGTAGCGCTTCTCCTGTTCGCTGGCGCGATCGAAAAGCGCGCGATCCTTGAGCAGGTTGGCCTGCGCCTGCTTGAGGCTGGCGGCAAACGGCCGCGGATCGATCTCGAACATCACCGAGCCCTGGCGAACTTCGTCGCCTTCCTTGAACTTGACCGATATGAGCTGGCCGTCGACCCGGGCCTTGATCGCGACCGTGGTGAACGGCTCGACATTGCCGATCGCCATCAGGCGCACCGGCATGGTCTTGACGACGATCTGCGCGGCGCTGACCGGGACCGTCGCGGGCATCTTTTGAACGGCGGCGCCAGATTCCTTGTTGTATTGCGCGACCAGGGCGACGACGACGACGAGGCCGGCGAGCCCGGCCAGTATCGTGAACAGTTTTTTCCTTTTCGCCATGGATGCCTAATGTCGCCTCAACGTTGCGCCGGCAGATCGGCCGTGATCATCGTCGTGCGCACGGCGCTTGCCATCGATCCGCGGACAACCGGGATTCCCGCTCACGCCCGGCATCCGCCGGTCGGCTATTGTCGCCCAATTGGGACGGGACGTCGCGTTGGCGGAATACCCGGTTAGGATCGCTCGCGCCGCGGGTGAAAAGCCGCGGTGCGGCGGCCTGTGCGATGTAGCCTACGGCAGGCAAAGGCCGTTCGCTATAATTGTTGGCAGCGCGGGTGTAGCTCAATGGTAGAGCAGAAGCTTCCCAAGCTTACGACGAGGGTTCGATTCCCTTCACCCGCTCCATGGATGTCATGACCGCCTCCCGCACTGCGGCAATCGCCGACGCCACGGCCTTCTTCGATGCCGGCTCGCTTCAGGCCGAGCTCAAGCGCCGGATCGCCTTTCCGACGGAAAGCCAAAACCCCGAGCGTGCGCAGACGCTAATCGCTTATCTGATGGACGAGATCGGTCCCTGCGTCGAGCGGCTCGGGTTTCAGTGGCAGCTTTGGCCCAATCCGGCGACGGACGCGCCGCCGATGCTGTTTGCCGAGCGACACGAGGACGCGGCCTTACCCACCGTGCTGATCTACGGTCATGGCGACGTCGTTGCCGGCTATGACACGCAGTGGAGCGCCGGCCGCTCGCCGTGGGAGCTGCAAGCGATCGACGGCAAGTGGTTCGGCCGCGGCACCGCCGACAACAAGGGCCAGCACACCATCAATCTCGCCGCGCTGGGGCGCGTGCTCGAGCAACGCGGGCGGCTCGGATTCAACGCCAAGCTGCTGCTCGAGATGGGCGAGGAAATCGGCTCGCCGGGACTGCGCGCGGCGTGCGAGCAACGCGCCGAACGCTTGAGCGCCGACGTACTGATCGCCTCCGACGGCCCGCGCCTGTCATCGGATCGGTCGACCATCTTTCTCGGCTCGCGCGGAGCGTTCAACTTCGATCTCGACGTCGTTCTGCGCGAGGGCGCGCACCATTCGGGCAACTGGGGAGGATTGCTCGCCAATCCGGGAACCATCCTCGCCGGCGCCATCGCGTCCATGGTCGATGCGCGCGGGCGCATCCTGGTCGATGCGCTGCGTCCGCCGCCGATTCCCGATTCGGTTCGGCGCTCGCTTGCCGATATCGAGCCCGGCGAGCCCGGCGGCCCCGCGATCGATGCCGGCTGGGGCGAGCCCGGGCTGACGCCGGCCGAGCGCGTCTTCGGCTGGAACGCGCTGGAAGTGCTCGCGTTTCGTACCGGCAATCCCGAGTACCCGGTCAACGCCATTCCGCCGCGCGCCAGTGCGCACATTCAGCTGCGGTTCGTCGCCGGATGCGATTGGCGCACGTTCATTCCGGCCCTGCGCGCGCATCTCGACGGGCGCGGGTTTTCCGCGGTGGCGGTGCGTCAGGCGAGCATGGAGCCGATGGCGGCGACGCGGCTGGATCCGGAAAACCCGTGGGTGCGGTGGGCGAGCGCGTCGATCGCGGCGACCACCGGTACGCCTCCGGCCATCCTGCCCAACCTCGGCGGATCCTTGCCCAACGATTGTTTCGCGGACGTGCTCGGCTTACCGACGATCTGGGTGCCGCACTCTTATCCGGCGTGTTCGCAACACGCGCCCAACGAGCACATGCTGGCGCGAATCGCTCGCGAGGGGCTGCAGATCATGACCGGGCTGTTCTGGGATCTCGGCGCATCGGGTACGCCCGCGCGAGTCGCCGCACAAGGCCGGCCGGAGCCCGTCTAAGGCCGGATATATGCCCATCCCTGCTGCTGCCTCGAAATCAGCTCGACCACGCCGGCAGCGACGTAGTCGATGCCTTTCAGCATGTCGGTGCGGGTCAGCTTCTGGCCTCGCATGGTGTTCTCGCAGGCGATGACCTTGACTCCGGCGGTTGTCGCTTCGTCGATCCTTCCACCCACCGGCGAATCGAGCTTTAGCATGCCGATGCCGGGGCCGTAGGCGACGATCTCGATGTCGACGTTGGCCGCGCCCAAGTCGGTCTGGATGTTCTTGGCATTGTTGAGCGCGAGATTCCATTTGCCTTCGTCGGCATCGCTGACCTGAATGACCACTCTCGCCCGCTGCGGCGTCGCTTGCTGCGCCTGAGCGTGCAACAGGGTGGCGGAAAGAAATCCGGCCACGGCAAGCGCGGCGATGGCGAATGCTCTGATTCGTCCTGCAATCATGATGGCTCCTATCGACGGTGACGCCGCCAGCATCGCAATGCGGCGCGCAGGAGGCCCATTATCGCCGGTTCATGCGCGCTGCGGTGTGCCTGGGATCCGGCGACGACTAGTCGATCGCAATCGCGCTCGACCCCGGCAGATGCTCGACGCAGCGTGGACCCATCAACTGCGAAGGTGTGTAGTAGCCGCCGCCCGGCGCGCTCTCGAGCAAGGTCTGAACGGCCAGCAGGACACCATCCACGGTCAGCCGATAACCGTTGCTGGTGGTGAGCCGCGCCGTGCGGACCCTGCCGCCGCCGTTGCGCGCCTCGCCCCAGACGTAGGTCGTATCGGACGCAAAACGCTCCGGTGATGGCCCGGTATTTACGCGTCCCGCGATGCGCTTGGCCACCGCCTCGATCGGTGCTACCGCAAGCAGCTTGCGGATGCGATTGAGCCTGCGCAAGCGCAACAGCGCCGCCGGCGAGCTCGAGATGTAGACCTCGATATTGGGAATGCCGGTGCTGAAATACGCCGTCGCGACATCGCCCCATGGAAACGTCACGGCCAGCCGGTCGCCCGTTCCGAAGTCGATCATCCGGGCCCGATACGCGAGCGGTACTTGAACGATATGTCCGGCCGTGCGTACTCTGCCGCCGAGCTTGAGGCCTTCGATCGACGTCCTTGCGGTGCCCGGGCTGATCGCGCCGGTGCCGGCGAATCCGAGCGCGAGATCTGTCGCGTCAGGCAGCGCTTCCTTGAGGCACGCCGCGACGCAATCGGTCGGAATGACGTCGAATCCCACGCCCGGGCAAATCGCGATTCCGGCCGCGCGCGCAACGTCGTGCCGGAGCTGCGCGTCGACGAACACGGCGATTTCGCCGGTGATGTCCGCATAATGCGTGCGCGTCGTCAGACACGCGTCGATCATTCGCTCGCTGGTGGCGGAGAAGGGCCCGGCACAATTGGCGACCACCGCCACGTCGGCAAGCGCCGCTCGCGACGCTGCACCATCGGCCAGGTCGAACACACGGGAGGGCAAGGCCAGTTCGCGGGCCAAGGCCTGGACCGGACCTGGGCTGCGGCCGGCGAGGATAGGCGCCAGGTCTTGTCGCTTCGCTTCCTCCGCGATGAGGCGGCCGGTGAAGCCGTTGGCGCCGTAGATCATCCACTGCTTTTTATCGTTCATGGGACCCCCAACCATGCCCATCCGTGCTCCGGGCTTCCGAGTGCCTGCCGCGGATCTTTGTCGCCTTGCCGCGTATTATCGATAGGCACTTAGGTCTTGCGACCGGCGTACGATACTCCAAAGATGCAGTTCCCCTATCAGTTTCCCATTCAGTTTTTCATCCGGTATTCGATCTCAGCCGTTCCTTTCGCGCTCGCGGCCCTATCAGGCCGTTGATGTCGCGACCGGCAAACATGCCGCTTTCGGCGATCCTGATGATCGTCGCCGCCACGGCGTGCTTCACCACGCTGGATGTCAGCGTCAAGTACCTGAGCCAGCGCTATCCGGTGCCGCTGCTGGTCTGGGCGCGCTGGGGCATGCAGGTGCTGGTGATGGCCGCGGTCCTGGGCCCCACCATGCGCTGGGGGCTGCTGCGCACCGCGCGGCGGAAGATGCACATGGCGCGCGGCATCGTGTTGATCGCGTCGTCGCTCAGCTTCTTTTCGGCGCTTAAATTTCTGCCCCTTGCCGAGGCGACCGCGCTCAACTATTCGACGCCGATGATCGTCACCCTGATGGCGGCGACGTTCCTTCAGGAGCGCATTACGGTCCCGCGCTGGGCGTTTGTGATTGCGGGCTTCATCGGCATGCTGCTGATCGTTCGTCCCGGTAGCGAGATGCTGACCCCCGCGTCGCTGCTGGCGCTCGCCTCCGCGGCGCTGTACGCGACTTTTCAGATACTGACGCGCAAGCTCGCGGGCGAAAACTCGATGGTGCTGCTTTTTTTCCCGGCACTGGTGGGCACGCTGCTCATGTCGGCGCTCATCCCGTTCCTGCATTACGACAGCTGGTTCACGGTCGCCGACGTCGCGATGTTCGTGGTCATCGGCGCGATCGGCACGGTGGGACATTTTCTTTTCATCCTCGCCTTTCAACGCGCGTCGGTCTCGGCGATCGCCCCCTTCACCTACATGCAGCTGCTATGGTCGACGCTTGCAGGATGGCTGGTGTTCGGGACGTTTCCGGACGCGTGGGCGCTCGCCGGGATCGTCACCATTGCCGGTAGCGGAGTCGTGCTGACATGGTACGAACGCTGGCGGGCCAGCTTGCCGGCCTCGGAGCCGACTGCGGTCGACTGAGGTAGAATGCAAGCGGTTTCCTAAAGGCAAGACCGAGAAAAACTGCCGCCCGGATCGGCGATGAAGATAGCGCCTTTTCGTTCGCGGCCGGTGCCTGGCCGCGGACTGGCGAGGCGCCGAAAGCGTTTCCCGAAAGGATGATCATGAGCACGGACAAGCCGCGGATTGGCTTCGTTGGCCTCGGACTGATGGGCCATGGCATTGCCAAGAACCTGGTCGCCAAAGGGTTTCCGCTGACGGTGCGCTTGCACAAGAATCGCAAGTCCGCGGAAGACATTCTTGCCGCGGGCGCGAAGGAAGTGCAGACCTACGCCGAGCTGGCGCGCGCATCGGATATCGTGATTCTTTGCGTGACCGGGTCGCCGCAGATCGAGGAGATCGTCTACGGCGAGGGTGGAATCCTGAGCGCGGCGCGAGAGGGGCTGGTAGTGGTCGATACGTCGACCGCCGAGCCCTCGTCGACGGCGAAAGTCCGAGACGATCTGGCCAAAAAGGGAACCAAGTACGTCGACGCGCCGCTCGCCCGGACACCCAAGGAAGCCGAGGAAGGCCGGCTCAACACCATGGTCGGGGCCGACGAGGCGACGTTCGCGCAGTTGAAGCCGGTTCTCTCCGCGTACTGTGAAAACGTCGTCCACGTCGGTGGACCGGGTCACGGCCACATGGTCAAGCTGGTCAACAATTTCATCGCCATGTCGATCGCGACCGCGACCGCCGAGGCATGCGCGGCGTGCGCCAAGGCTGGCGTGTCGATCAGGAAGCTGCACGAGGTCGTTTCCGCCGGCGGCGTCAATTCCGGAATATTTCAGATGATGGTCGGCAAGATGCTCGAGAGCGGCGACTTGAGCGGGCTCAAGTTCACGCTTTCGAACGCGATGAAGGATCTGCGCTATTACACGCACTTCGTCGAGGCGTTGCCGTCGCCGGCGATCATCGGCGAGGCCGTCCATCAAAGCATGGTCAACGCCAATCTTCTGGGCTTCGGCGACAAGTACGTTGCGTCGCTGCTCGAGGCGCAGGAAAAACTTGGCGGCGTGAACATCGTACGGCAATAGCGCCGCACGAAAGAGCTTCACCGATGGCGCGCCAACAGGAATTCGCGGGAGAACGATCGATGGCCACGGCTGGCCCCTCGCTCTGGGAAAATCCGCTTCAAACCGACGGTTTCGAATTCGTCGAATACGCCGCGACCGACC
>JALZAO010000078.1 GCA_030948305.1 Pseudomonadota bacterium | reverse complement strand
CCGTCGTAGTGCGCGTGGATGAGATGGACGATTACCTCGGTGTCGGTCTGGGTGACGAACCGGTATCCCTGTTGCTGCAGCCGCGTGCGCAAGGTCTCGAAGTTTTCGATGATGCCGTTGTGAACCACTGCGAGCTCGTCGTTGCTGACATGGGGATGCGCGTTGGTGGGTGTCGGCGCGCCATGCGTCGCCCAGCGGGTATGTGAAATGCCCGTGGTACCGGCGATGCCCGTTGCGCTGGCCCGCGCCGCGAGATCGGCGACGCGGGCGATGCTCACCAGGCGATGCAGGCCGCCGTTGATCACCGCGAGCCCGGAGGAGTCATAGCCGCGATATTCGAGCCGGCGTATCCCTTCGATCAGCGTAGGGACGACGTTCTCGCGAGCGACTGCGCCGACAATGCCGCACATGATCAGCGCTGCGCTTTCACGGGCCGCTTCCAGCCCGGCACCGTGACCTGCTTGTTCTGGGAAATGGTGAGCTCGCCCGCGGGCACCTCACGGCTGATCGTCGCGCCTGCCCCGATGGTCGCGCCCTTGCGGACGGTGACCGGCGCGATCAATTGTGTATCCGATCCGATGTGCACGTCGTCCTCGATGATGGTCCGGTGTTTGTTCGCGCCGTCGTAATTGCAGGTGATTGTGCCGGCGCCGACGTTGACGTCGCGGCCGACGCTCGCATCGCCGATGTACGCGAGGTGATTGGCTTTGCTGCGCGCCCCGATGGTGCTCGCCTTGACCTCGACGAAATTTCCGATATGCACTTCATCGCCCAGCACAGAAGCCGGCCGGATTCTAGAGTACGGGCCGATGCGGCATCGGCCGCCGATCTCGGCATCTTCGAGATGCGAAAATGGAGCGACGACGCTTCCGGCACCGATCCTGACGTTGTTGAGCAGGCAATGCGCCCCGATCGACACTGCGTCGCCCAACGTTACCGTGCCCTCGAAGATGCAGTTGATGTCGATCGCGACATCCTTGCCGCATTGAAGCGTACCGCGCACGTCGATGCGCGCCGGGTCGGCAAGCGTTACGCCGTCGCGCAGCAAGGCTTGTGCCGCTTGCCGCTGCAGCGTGCGCTCGACGGCGGCAAGCTGAACACGATCGTTGACGCCCTGCACCTCCATCGGGTCCAATGCGGAAACTGCAACGACCGGGACGCCATCATCCACGGCCAGGGATAGGACGTCGGTCAGGTAATACTCTCCCTGCGCGTTATCGCTGGTCAGGCGGTCAAGCCATTGCGCGAAGCGCTCGGTGGGAGCCGCAAGCACGCCGGCGTTGATTTCGCCGATCGCGCGTTCTTCGGGACTTGCGTCCTTTTCCTCGACGATGGCGCGCACCTGGCCCGCGCCATCACGGACGATACGGCCCAGGCCCGACGTGTCGGGCGGCGTCGCGGTCAGCACCGCGAGCTTGTCGCCGTCCACCGCGGCGGCGAGGCGCGACAGTGTTTCCGGGCGAATAAGCGGGATGTCGCCGATCATCGCCAGCGTAACGCCATCCTTGGGCAAATGGTCGAGCGCGCATTTCAATGCGTCTCCGGTGCCGAGCAAGGATTCCTGTCTTGCCCAGGTGATATCCGCGCCCGGCAGCGCGGAGGGCACCTGATCTCCGCCGCTTCCGTAGACCACGCAGATCGCTCGCGGCCCGATCGCCCGAACTGCGCGCAGCACGTGAGAAAGCAGAGGACTGCCGGCCAGCCGATGCAGCGCCTTAGGCCGCGCCGAGCGCATCCGCTTGCCTTCGCCCGCGGCCAGAATCGCGACTTGCAATGACATTTGCATGGTCTTGGATTATCGCATCTTTTGCCCGGGCCTCCGCCTGCGACCGCGCGGGTCGGTTTCGCAAGGCTTGTATGCGAAAATGGCTCCGAGAACCGCATTTCACGGTCTTGAAGGAGGGATCCATGTTCAAACGCCTGGTTCCGGCATTTGCCGGCCTCGGTCTTTTCGTGCTCGCAAGTGGCGGCTACGCCGCAGAAGCCTGCAAGCATCGCGGCGAGCTCGACGTCATGTATTGCGATGAAAACAACGACATGGTCGCGGACGTGCCGGCCGATCCCAAGAAATGGAAGAACCCATCGACGATCGTCTTCACCTACACCCCGGTCGAGGACCCCGCGGTCTATGAAAATATATTCAAGCCGTTTACCACCGCCTTGGGAAAATGCCTGGACAAGAAGGTCGTGTTCTATCAGGTCCAGTCGAACGCGGCGGAGATCGAGGCGATGCGCTCGGGCCGCCTGCACGTCGCCGGCTTTTCCACCGGTCCCACGGCTTTTGCAGTCAATCTCGCGGGCGCGGTTCCGTTTGCGGTCAAAGGCACGGCGAAGGATTTCCAGGGCTACAACCTGATCGTGATCGTCAAAGCCAACTCGCCTTACCAGAAGCTCGCCGATCTAAAGGGGAAGAAGTTTGCTCATACCTCACCCTCGTCGAATTCCGGGCATCTCGCGCCGCTGGCGTTGTTTCCCGGCGAGGGACTGACGCCGGACAAGGATTACAAGATCATCTTCTCCGGCAAGCACGATCAAACGGTGATGGGTGTTAATTCCGGCGATTATGATGGCGGAGCGGTCGCGTCGGACGTCTTCCACCGCATGGCCGAGCGCGGGCAGGTGAAGGAGTCGGACTTCCGCGTCATTTATCGCAGCCAGAAATTCCCGACCTCATCGTTCGCGTACGCGCACGACCTCGATCCCAAGCTCGTCGACAGGATGCTGGGATGCTTCTACGACTACCGTTTCCCACCCGAGATGCAAAAGGCGTTCGACGGTGCCGACCGTTTCTTCCCCATCAACTACAAGACGTCCTGGGAGGTCGTGCGCAACGTTGCCAAGGGGTCGGGCGGAGGCTTCGACAAGGCGACCTACGACAAGGAAACGGCGCGCGAAGCGGCCGAAGCGGCCAAGAAAAAGTGACTCATCCGTCCAAAAACAAGACGCGCAGCGTCGCGGCGCTTGGTGGCCGCCACGCGAGCCAGCGGCGAGGGGCCCCGCGCGTAGCGCGGGGATCGCGCGAGGCGAGTCGGGGCTGCTGCCGACGCGTGTACACAGAGCGTTCGCGCTATCGGCGCAGAGGCAGATGCGTCATCCCCGCGCAAGCGGGGGTCCAGTGTCTTTGGAGACGTGGCGATAGGGTGATGAACGCCGCTGGGTTCCCGCTTTCGCGGGAACAACGACAGCACTAGGCCGACGTAGGCCCATCTGTGCTGTCGATCAAACATCTCTCCAAGGCCTACGTCGCCGGCAAGCCGGTGCTAAGCGATATCGACCTGGACATCGCCGCGCGCGGCATCACGGCGATCATAGGGCCTTCGGGCACCGGCAAGAGCACGCTGCTTCGCTGCATCAACCGACTGGTCGAGCCCACTTCCGGCTCGATCGAATTCGAGGGCCGCGACCTCACCCGCCTGACGCGGCACGCGCTGCGCCAGGCGCGGCGCCGCATCGGCATGGTGTTCCAGGAATTCAACCTGGTGGAACGTCTGACGGTCATGGAGAATCTGCTCTCGGGACGGCTCGGCTATGTTTCGGCCTGGAAGGCGTGGCGGCGCAAGTTCCCGGCGGGCGACGTTGCGCGAGCGTTTGAGCTGCTCGACACCGTGGGTCTGTCGAGCTTCGCCAACCAGCGCGCCGATTCGCTTTCCGGGGGTCAGCGCCAGCGGGTCGGCATCGCGCGGGCGGTGATGCAAGAGCCCGCTCTTCTGCTCGCGGACGAGCCGACGTCCTCTCTGGATCCCAAGACGTCGGTGGAGATCATGCAGCTCCTCACCGATGTTGCGCGCGCGCGTGCCATTCCCGTTATGGTGAACATGCACGACGTCGAGCTAGCCCGCCGTTTTGCCGACCGCATTGTCGGTATGGCGGGCGGCCGAATTGTATTCGACGGCCCACCCGCCCGCTTGTCCGACGAGACCTTGAAGACCATCTATGGCGGCGAAGACTGGCTGCATTGACGCATCAAGCGTGGGTGGGAATTCGATTCGATGATTGATCGCTCCGCCGGTGCCGCGAGTTCCCGCCCAACCCCATTCCCGCCTGACTGGCGCGCTCGCGCCGCGTGGATCGCGCTGGCGGCGTACGTCGTGTATGCGGCGGCGCAGATGGACGTCTCCGCGGAGCGGGTCGTCGTCGGATTTCATAACGCAGGTCATTTTTTCGGGCGGATGTTTCCGCCCAGTTTCGCCCGCTGGGAATTGCTGCTCAAGGGCCTGGAGGAAAGCCTCGAGATCGCCGTCCTCGCTTCGGCCCTCGGCATCGCGCTGTCGCTGCCGATCGGGCTTTGCGCGTCGAGGAATCTGATGCCGGCATGGGCAAGCTGGCCGGCGCGCCTCGTCATCGTCGCCGCGCGCTCGTTTCACCCCGTCATCGTCGCGATCCTGTTCGTCAAGGCAGTCGGCTTCGGCGCATTGGCTGGCATCCTTGCGCTTGCGGTTGCGTCGGTGGGATTCGCCGCCAAACTGTTTGCGGAAGCGATCGAGGAAATCTCGCTGAAACAGGTGGAAGCCGTCCGCGCGACAGGCGGATCGTTCATGAGCGTGATCGCCTACGGCGTCCTGCCGCAGGTCTTCGCCCGTTTCATCGGCTTCTGCACCTATCAGCTCGATTCCAACCTGCGCAATTCGACCATGGTCGGCATCGTCGGCGCCGGCGGCATCGGCGGCACGCTGTTCGCCGCGTTTCAGCGGTTCGACTACGACTACGTGTGCGCGATTCTGATTTCGATCATCGCGCTCATCATGAGCGGCGAAATCCTCGCCACCTACGTTCGCGCGATCTTCATCGACGGATTCTCGCTCGCGGATATTTTCAGGCGGCGCGGACGTGGCACCCTCACCCACCGCGAACAGCACCTGGAAGACGACTGAGTGGCGCGCAAAGTGGAAACTACAGCGCCGCTCGCGCACCGGATTTGGCGCCGCTTCACTCCCGCGCAACGAATGGCGCGCTTCACCGTGTACCTGCTTGTCGGGGCGGCGATCGCGGCCGCGATCCGGACCGTCGAGATCATCCCCGAATTCCTCACCGACGCGCCGGAGCAGGTGGCCGACCTCCTCACACGCATGTGGCCGATCGACATCGCGTACTACCCCCAAGGCGTGCACGCGGCGCTGACCGAGACCCTCCACATCGCTTCGTTGGGTACGCTGCTGGCGCTGATGATGGCGGTCCCCATCGGCCTGCTCGCGGCGCGCAACATCTGCCCTTTCGCGCCGCTGAACCTGTTGGCCAAGCTGATCCTGGTGTCGTCGCGATCAGTCAATTCACTGGTCTGGGCGCTCCTTTTCGTCGGAATTTTCGGCCCCGGCGCCCTGGCGGGCACGCTGGCGATTGCGTTTCGCTCGATCGGCTTCGTCGGCAAGTTGTTCGGCGAAGCCATCGAGGAAACCGCTCGCGGTCCGATCGAAGCGCTCGACGCGGCAGGCGCGCCCTGGCTCTCGCGCATGGCTTTCGGCTACTGGCCGCAGGTCAAGCCAGCATTCTGGTCGATCGCGCTGTTTCGTTGGGACATCAATGTCCGCGAGTCGGCGGTCCTCGGGCTGGTCGGCGCCGGCGGTATCGGCATGATCCTCGACTCGGCCTTGAATCTGTTTCAATGGAACCGCGTGGCGACGATCCTGCTGGCGATTTTCGTGGTGGTGATCCTGGCCGAAATCGTGGTGACCTTCGTGCGCCGCAAAATCCTCTGATCCTCTAGAATCCGCCTATGACGGTGATCGCGGTATTCAATCAAAAAGGCGGTGTGGGGAAAACGACGACCGCGCTGAATCTTCTGGCCGGGATCGCGCAGCGTAAGCAGCGGCCGCTGGGCATCGATCTGGATCCGCAAGCGCATCTGTCCGGCATCTTCGGCATACGCCCGCGGTTGGCCGACGAGTCGGTCTATTCGTTTTTCATGCGCCAGCGCCCGCTGGGCGACGTGTCCCAGATCACCGACAGCGGCGTCATCCTCTGCCCCGGGCATCTGGAGCTGACCAAGCTCGACACCTTGCTCGGCAAGGGGGTGAACGTCGTCACCCGCCTGCGCGCCGCGCTCAAGGCGCCGGATATCGCTCGGGGCTCGGTGGTGATCGATTGCTGCCCGCTACTCGGTATCCTGTCGCTCAACGCCATCTTTGCCTGCGACCTGATCGTCATCCCGGTCTCGGCTGATTACCTCGCGCTTCAGGGTGCGCAGCAGGTAGAGCGAAGCCTCAACGCGCTGGAGCCGGTGTTCAAGCGGCGATTGCCGCGACGATACCTGCTGACACGCTTCGACGCGCGCCGCAAAATGAGCTCGGAAGTCGCGGACCTGATGGCGATGGCTTTTCGCAACGACGAAATCTGCGCGACACGAATCGCCGAGAATGTGAGCCTGGCGGAGAGTCCCGCACGCCAGCTCGATGTGTTCCGACATGCGCCGCAGAGCCGTGGCGCACGCGATTACCTGGCGCTGGTGGAAGAGCTAGTGGGTGCCGGATTTGTTGCGTAGCGTCGACCGAGCGACACCGGTCACGGTGGCGGGATCGTTGCTGATCATGCCGATAACGCCTTCGAGATCGAGCGGATCGCTGCGACGAACGGTCTCGAAGTTGCAGGTGATGATCTCGCAATGATGGTACATCTGGCGCAGGCGACGCTCCGCATCTTGCCGATTGGCGGCCATAATGCAAATATTGTCGACACGCTGGCCGCTGCGCGTTTTGATGTTGAAGCCGAAGCGGATCATCACGATTCCTTCCCGGTCTTGCGCATTCGCTCAACCCGCCTTTGCCGCCCCCTTTCTTACCACTTCAGGGGCTTATCGGCTCGGGTTGCGATAATAGCTTAACTG
>JALZAO010000077.1 GCA_030948305.1 Pseudomonadota bacterium | reverse complement strand
GCGCTGGGTACGCGAGCGGGCGAGCTTTTCCGCCTGCGCCGTCGACACCAGACCGTCGGCAACCATCAGCTTGAGAATGTCCTCCAGCCGGAGCCGGCGATCCGGCGCCTTCGCGGTCTGCGACTTGGCGCCCTCGGCGGCTGGACCGGGCGGCGCGCTCGGCGTATTGACGGGATTCGAGGCCATCGCGCTACTATAGACCGAAGCGGCGGCCTATGACAGCGTGCTAAACACTGGGTTGCGCGCTATCACTGCCATCAAAGACATCCTGGCGACCCGTCGATGACTACGCTTCATGCCATCCTCGCCGACATCACGACCCTCGAGGTCGACGCGATCGTCAACGCGGCCAACAACACGCTGCTCGGAGGCGGCGGTGTCGACGGCGCGATCCACCGTGCGGCAGGGCCCGATCTGCTCGCGGAATGCATGCGCCTCGGCGGGTGCGACACCGGCGATGCGAAGATCTCCGGCGGCTACCGCCTTCCCGCAGCGCATGTCATTCACACTGTCGGGCCGGTATGGCGTGGCGGCGCTCACGGCGAGCCGGAATTGCTGGCGCGCTGCTACCGCCGTTGCCTCGAGCTCGCCGTCGAGCACCGGCTTCAGTCGATCGCGTATCCGGCGATCAGTTGCGGTGCGTATGGTTATCCGCTGCGGCTCGCGGTTCCGATCGCGGTTCAAACCGTGCGCGCCTTCGATGCGCTCGATGCGTTCGATCGCGTCGTTTTCGCGTGTGTTGGTCGCGAGGTGCGCGAGGTGTACGAGGCAGCTCTCGGCGAGCCGCAATAGAACGCTATTCTGCGTCGACGCCTTCTTCGACCGGCTCCGCTGGCGACTCCGGAACCTGGAACACCTCGCGCAGATAAGCGACGTACGAGGGATCGTAATCCATCGCTTTCGACGGCTCGTCGCTGATCTTGGCCACGGGTTGCCCGTTGCACCGGGTCATCTTGATGACGATCTGAATCGGCTGGTAGCCGAGGTCATTGGTCAAATTAGTGCCGATGCCGAAGGCGGTCTGACTGCGCCCCCTGAAATACTCGAACAGCCGAACCGCCAGCGGCACATTGAGCGCATCCGAAAACACCATGGTCTTGGTTCGCGGGTCGATACGCATTTTGGCGTAGTGGGCGATCAGCTTTTCGCCCCATTCGAAAGGATCGCCCGAGTCGTGGCGCACGCCGTCGAACAGCTTGCAAAAGAACAGATCGAAGTCGCGCAGGAACGCTTCCATTCCACACACGTCGGACAGCGCGATACCGAGATCGCCTCGATACTCGCGCGCCCAGGTGTTGAACGCGAAGACCTGCGAATCGCGCAACCTCGGCCCGACCGCCTGACATGCCTGCAGGTACTCGTGCGCCATCGTTCCCAGCGGGGTGAGCCCGTGCTCCAGCGCGAAGTAGACGTTGCTCGTGCCGACGAATTTCGCGCCGATGCCTTTCTTGAGCGCGAGAATCACTTCCTTCTGCCAGTCTCCGGAAAAACGCCGCCTCGTGCCGTAGTCGGCAACTCGAAACTCCGGGTCGGAGACCGCGTTGATTTGCTCGATCTTTGCGGCCAGACGCCGGCGCCCCTCGGCGAAGCTCGGTCGCGGCCGCGTATTGCGAAAGTAAACCTCGCTGACGATGGCCAGCACCGGGACCTCGAACAATATGGTATGCAGCCAGGGTCCGATGATCGCGATCTCGATTTCGTTGGGCGACGCCGCGGAGCGCCTGACGTCGACGAAGCGATCCTGCAGATGAAACAAGCCGAGCAGATCGACGAAGTCGCTCTTGAGAAAGCGCCAGCCGCGCAGATATTCGAGCTCGCGTCGCACAAAGCGCAAGCCGCAGAGACCGGCAAGCTCGCGCTCGATCTCGGCGATATAAGGCGTCAGGTCGACGCCTGGAGTGCGGCATTTGAACCGGTACTCGACCTGCGCTTCCGGGAAATGATGCAGCACGACCTGCATCATGGTGAACTTGTAGAGGTCGGTGTCGAGCAGCGAATCAATGATCATTCGAAAGTCACCGGTGCGACGCTCCGTCGGGGCGAAGGGACGCTCATGTTACCCGGACAGGGCGGCTCCCTGCCACCCGAGGGCCAGCCCACGGAACTCACGGCCCGCGCGGTAGCAATCAAGGGCATGGTACGGGTAACATCGCCCCTACAAACCAGGAGCCGCCCCATGCTAGTGAACTGCGTCGCGTATCAGGAGGGCACCAAGCTCAGCGACATTCCGAAGGAAGACATCAGCGAGTACGTCAAGCGCCCCGATTGCTTTGTCTGGGTCGCCCTCAAGGATCCCACGCAGGCCGAGCTCGAGGAAATGCGCGACGAGTTCGGCTTGCACGAACTGGCCGTTGAAGACGCTCGCCATGGCCACCAGCGGCCGAAGATCGAAGAGTACGGGAACTCGTTGTTCGCCGTGCTGCAGACGATCGAGATCAAGGACGATGAGCTTCAAGTCGGAGAGGTCGACGTCTTCGTCGGCCCGAACTACATCCTCTCGGTTCGTTTGCACAGCGAGCGCGGATTCTCCGAGGTGCGCGCCCGGTGCGAGCGTGAGCCACACCTGCTCAAGCACGGTGCGGCTTATGTGTTCTATGCGCTGATGGATGCCGTGGTCGATCGCTATTTTCCGATCCTCGATGCGCTGGAGTCCGAGCTCGAGCAGATCGAGGAGCAGATCTTCCTGCGCAACACCGCGCGCTCCAACATAGAAGCTCTCTATGGCTTGAAGCGGCGCCTGATGACCCTCAAGCACGCCGTCGATCCGCTCATGGAGGCGGTCAGCAAGCTCTACGGGGGCAGGGTCCCGCAGATATGCTCCGGCATGGGCGAATATTTCCGCGATGTGTTCGATCACCTGCAGCGGCTGCATGCGACGATCGAAGGGATTCGGGACATGCAGACCACGGCCATACAGGTCAACCTCGGCATGATCAGCTTGAACGAGACCGAGGTCACCAAGAAGCTGGCAGGGTGGGCCGCGATTATCGGTATGCCGACCATGATCGCGGGAATCTACGGCATGAACTTCAAGCACATGCCGGAGCTCGAGTGGGTCTGGGGATATCCGGTGTCGGTCGCCTTTATGGTGGCGGTCGATCTGTGGCTTTATTTTCAGTTCAAGAAAACGAAATGGCTGTAATGCGCGCGCTGATGCGAGCTCGATCCCAGCTTCAGTGAACGCTCGGCTTGTCGTTGTTCGCCACCGGCGTAACCGGTATGACGCGCTTGCCTGTCGGCGGCTGGTGCCAGGTCGGCTGCAGCGTCACGTGGTCGATGCCGTAGCGCTGCGCAAGGAGGCGCTGCGCCGCCGCCAGCGTTTGCGGCCATGCGGCGGCATCGTGAACCCGAAGATGCGCCGAAAGCGCCGCACGGTTGCTGGTCATGTACCAGACGTGCAGATCGTGGACCGCGGCGACGCCGGGGAGGCGCGTCAGCGCCCGGCCTATGTCGTCGTATGAAAGATGCGCCGGCACGCCCTCCATCAGCACCTGGGTCGAGGTCCGCAGCAAGAGCCAAGTCGAACGCAGAATCAGCGCCGAAACGAACAAAGAGAGAATCGGATCGATCGGCAGCCATCCGGTCGCGACAATCACCGCACCGGCGACGACCGCTGCCACCGAGCCAAGCATGTCACCCAGGACGTGCAGCAGCGCAGCCCGGCTATTGAGGCTCTGGTGCCCCGACAACAGCCATGCCGACGCGAGGTTGACCACCAGTCCCACCGCCGCGACGGCCACCACGACTCCGCCGATGACGGGGCTCGGCAACAGAAGGCGCCGGACGGCCTCCACCGCGATCCAGACGATCACCGCCAGCATGATCAGTGCGTTGATGAAGGCGGCAAGCACCTCGGCACGCGCATAGCCGTAACTGGCGCGCCTCGACGGCGGCCGCTGCGATACGTGCTGGGCCAGGAGCGCGATCGCCAAGGCGGCGCTATCGGTAATCATGTGTCCGGCGTCGGACAGCAAGGCAAGCGACCCGGCAATCCACCCTCCCACCGCCTCGATCGCCGCGAAACCGAGCGTCAGCGAAAAGGCGATCCACAGCGCGCGGCGCTCACGCGATGCTTCGCCGCGCGCGGCGTGGCGATGAGGCTCGAGCGCGGATGGATGATGGGCGCTCACGCCGGCAGGGCCATCATTCGGGGCAGTCCCATCGTGGCAGATTAAACCAAGCGCGGCCGCTTTCCAATCGTCTGAGGCGCGCGCCACCGCCGGACCGCGGTCACATCTGGCGGAATCGGTGCGCGAAGGCGCGGCTCACCAGCAAGCTCTCGGGGCGCGCCTTGAGCTTGATCAGCGTGCGGCCTGCGAGATCGCGGCTGGTTGCGGCGACGTGAGCGACATTGACGATAGTGCCGCGGTGAATCTGCCAGAAACGCTGCGGATCGAGCTGATCGCCCAGCTCGCGCAGCGATGTTCGGATCAGGGCTTCGGCGTCGGCGGTGAAAACGCTGGTGTATTTGTCGTTAGCCTGAAAATAGCTGACGTCGTCGACGGCGATCAGCCGTACCTGATTGCCAACCGAAGCGCGTATCCATGCCAGCCGCTCGGGCGCGTCGCCGGCAGATCCCGCGAGTCCCGGCAGCACGCGTGCCAGCGCGTCGAGCGTGCTCTTGAGCTCCGCCGAGGCGGCGGGCGTTTTCAGCCGCTCCCGCAAGCGGCGGATCGTCTCAGTGAGCCGCTCGTCGGTAACCGGCTTCAACAGGTAATCGACGGCGGCATGCTCGAACGCCTCGAGCGCGTACTGGTCGTACGCGGTCACGAATACGATATGAACACCCTCCGCGGCGCGCCGCGCCACCTCAAGGCCGGTCAGGCCCGGCATGCGAATATCGAGGAACAGAATGTCCGGATCGTGCTCCTCGATGAGTCTCAGCGCCTCGGCACCGTTGGCGGCAATGCCAGCGACCTGCAGCTCGGGCCACGCGACCGCGAGCTTTTCGGCGAGGTAGGACGCGAGCCGGGGTTCATCGTCGGCGATCAGGGCGTGAGGTGCGCCGCCAGAGGTCGCGCTCACGCCGCCTGCTCCTGCGTCAACATCGGCAGGTCGATCGTCACCCGCGTACCGGGCTGCCGGTCTTCGATGGCCAGCGTTGCGTGGACGCCATGCATCGTCGACAGCCGCTCGCGGAGATTGGCGAGCCCGAGTCCCGTCGAGCCGGCCGCACGGGTCGCGCGAACGCCGAGCCCGTCGTCGGTCACCTCGAGTAAGAGCCGGTCGCCCTGGCGCCGCGCGGTAACGCTGACTTCGCCGCCGGCGATCTTGGGCTCGAGGCCGTGCTTGATGGCGTTCTCGACCACCGGCTGCAACAGCATCGGCGGCAAGGGCAGCGCGGCGAGCTCGGGCGGCACGTCGATCCGGTACGACAGCCGCGAGCCCATGCGCAGGACGATCAGATCGAGATACGCGCGCAAGAGCTCGACTTGCCGGCCGAGCGTCGCGTCCGCACCGCCGGCGACCAAGGCGGCGCGGCGCAGGTAGTCGATCAAGCGCTCGATCATATGCTTGGCCGTCGCCGGCTCGGCGTCGATGAGGCTGATCACGTTGGCCAGGGTGTTGTACAGAAAATGCGGCTCTATCTGCGCTTCGAGAAGCTGAAGCTGCGCGACCCGAATCTGTTTCTCTGCGGCTTCGCCGCGCGCCCTTTCACGCTGGAACTCCGTCTCTGCCTTTGCCTGCCGCTCGCGCGCAAAAAAGATCGCCGCTAGAGTTGCCGAGATGATCACGCTTATCAGCAGAATGGAGGTCGCGCCCTGCGGCGAAAAAACCGAGTTCCACAGCTGCGGCCAATCGAGCAAGGCGGAGCCAAGCGCGTAGCCGGCGAAGACGCCGATCACGGACACGGATGAGTAGTAAAACGAGCGCGCCGCGAACGAAGCGCCGAGCAACCAGCGGCCGACCAGACGGTGGCCAAGCACGAAACCGCCCTGAATGAAAAACCCTATGCAGTTGGCAACCACTAGGTTGACCCAAACGACCCGCAGTATGCTCACGTGTGGATCGAACAGAAGCCAGAAGACCGAGAACACCGCGGCGAACAGAGCGTTCCAGATCAGCCCGAAGACGATGCTGCGCCCGGGAAAAGGCCTGATGCGCCGGAAGAATGGAATCGCTTCCAACGGATGGCCCGAGCCGCCTTGCCGCATATCGAAGATTGCGTTGGATCGGTCAACTGTCGCCATGGTATTGCCTTCTCTCGAGTCTCAGGACGCGGCTAATACCCCGCGCGGCCCATCGGGGAGTCCCCACTGTCCGGGGGATGCGAGGGCCTCGCAAGCCCGGATGCGACGAACCGGCCGGCGCTGGCGCCGAACGGCATTTGCGAGCGCGAGTAGCGGTGCTGGTCACGCACAGGCGCCGCCACGCACGGGGCCTAGTGCTTAATCGCAGGGCGGCGCGCTCCCGAACCGGATAGGGCTCTGCAATGCGGGCCGCCTTCCCGTCTTGCCGACGTAAGACGCACCGATGGCCGCCATGTCACGACCCGGGTCGCCGATCAGGTCCAGATAGCCCGCGACACCGACTTCGCGCCTTGGGTAATCGATAAAAGCCAGCGCGAGGGGGACTCGGGCCGCGAGCGCCAAGTAGTAAAACCCGGATCTCCACTGCTCGGCGCGCTGCCGGGTGCCTTCGGGCGCGAGCGCGAGCAAAAAGCGCTTCCGCGCGGAGAACTCGTCGGCAAGCCGCGCGATCGATCCCGTCCGCGCGCCGCGATTGACCGCGATGCCACCCCAACGCCGGAAAAGGGCTCGCAGGGGACTTCGAAACAGCGAATCCTTGCCGACCCAATGCACGTCGAGGTCGAGCGCCCATTTCGCCAGCAGCCCGATGACGAAATCCCAGTTCGAGGTGTGG
>JALZAO010000076.1 GCA_030948305.1 Pseudomonadota bacterium | reverse complement strand
AGCCACTCCGGCAACGCGAGGCTGGAATTCGTCGGCTATTCGCTGCTGCCGCCCGCATTCGACGTCACCGAATGCCAGCAGCGCGGCCTGACCTACTGCTCCGCGCTCCGCGCCAAAGTCCGTCTGATCATCATGGACAAGGAAGCGCCGAAGGAAACGGTCAAGGAGGTCAAGGAGCAGGAGGTCTACATGGGCGAGATTCCGCTCATGACCGGCAACGGCTCGTTCGTGATCAACGGTACCGAGCGCGTCATCGTGTCGCAGCTGCACCGCAGCCCGGGCGTCTTCTTCGAGCACGACCGCGGCAAAACGCACAGCTCGGGCAAGCTCCTTTTTTCGGCGCGGGTCATTCCCTACCGCGGCTCGTGGCTGGACTTCGAGTTCGACCCCAAGGATTACCTCTATTTCCGGGTCGACAGGCGCCGCAAGATGCCGGTGACGACGCTGCTTAAGGCGATCGGACTCACCAACGAGGACATCCTCAAGCAGTTCTTCGCCTTCGACTCTTTTCAGCTGGCGAGGAAGGGCTCGCACATGGACTTGGTGCCTGAGCGCCTGCGCGGCGAGGTCGCCCGGTTCGACCTGGTGGGCAAGGACGGCAAGGTTCTGGTTCAGAAGGACAAGCGCATCACGGCGCGGCACATCCGTGACATCGTCGAGGGCGGCGTGAAGAAAATCGCGGTGCCGAACGACTACATCGTTGGCCGCACGCTGGCGGAGAACATCGTCAACAAGGACACCGGCGAGATCGTCGCGTCGGCGAATGACGAGATCACCGACGAACTGTTGGAGAAGCTGCTCGAAGCCGGTGTTCCCAAGATCCATACGATCTACACCAACGACCTCGATCAGGGCCCGTACATCGCGCAGACGCTGAAGACCGACGACACGCCGGATCAGCTGGCGGCGCGCGTTGCGATCTACCGCATGATGCGCCCGGGCGAGCCGCCGACCGAGGAAGCGGTCGAGTCCCTGTTCCACGGCCTGTTCTTCAACGAGGACCGTTACGACCTTTCGCCGGTCGGGCGGATGAAATTCAACCGCCGCGTCGGCCGCAGCGAGCTGCTCGGCTCGGGGACGCTGCACAACGACGACATCATCGCGGTGATCAAGATCCTGGTCGAGCTGCGCAATGGCCGCGGCGAGATCGACGACATCGATCACCTCGGCAACCGGCGCGTGCGCTCGGTCGGCGAGCTTTCCGAAAACCAGTTTCGCTCGGGGCTTGTCCGGGTCGAGCGCGCGGTCAAGGAACGCCTCGGCCAAGCCGAGAGCGACAACCTGCTGCCGCACGACCTCATCAACGCCAAGCCGATCTCGGCCGCGATCAAGGAGTTTTTCGGCTCGTCGCAGCTTTCGCAGTTTATGGACCAGACCAATCCCTTGTCGGAGATCACCCACAAGCGCCGCGTCTCGGCGCTGGGGCCCGGCGGCCTCACCCGCGAGCGCGCCGGGTTCGAAGTGCGCGACGTGCATCCGACGCACTACGGACGGGTGTGCCCGATCGAGACGCCGGAAGGGCCGAACATCGGCCTCATCAACTCGCTGGCGCTGTACGCGCGAACCAACGAATACGGCTTCCTCGAGACGCCGTACCGCAAGGTCGTCAACGGCAAGGTGACCGACGAGATCCATTACCTGTCGGCGATCGAAGAGGGCGCTTTCGTGATCGCGCAAGCCAATGCGACCCTCGACAAGAACGGCAAGCTCAAGGACGAGCTGGTTTCCTGCCGCTGCAAGAACGAGTTCATGCTCTCCACCGCCGACAAGGTCCAGTTCATGGACGTGGCGCCGGCGCAGATCGTGTCGGTCGCGGCGTCGCTGATTCCGTTCCTGGAGCACGACGACGCCAATCGCGCCTTGATGGGCTCGAACATGCAGCGCCAGGCGGTTCCCTGCCTGCGGGCCGAGAAGCCGCTGGTCGGCACCGGCGTGGAGCGCACCGCGGCGGTCGACTCCGGCACGGCAGTGCTGGCGCGGCGCGGCGGTAAGGTCGACTACGTCGACGCCAACCGGATGGTCGTGCGCGTGCACGATACCGAGACGGCGGCAGGCGAAGTCGGTGTCGACATCTACAACCTCACCAAGTACACGCGCAGCAATCAGAACACCAACATCAACCAGCGGCCGCTGGTGAAGATCGGCGACATCATCGCCAAGAGTGACGTCATCGCCGACGGCGCGTCGACCGACATGGGTGAGCTGGCGCTGGGGCAGAACATGCTGGTGGCGTTCATGCCCTGGAATGGCTACAACTACGAAGACTCGATCTTGATCTCAGAGCGCGTGGTGGGCAACGACCGCTACACCTCCATTCACATCGAGGAGCTCTCGGTCGTCGCTCGCGACACCAAGCTTGGGCCCGAGGAAATCACCCGCGACATCTCGAGCCTGGGCGAAGCGCAGCTCAATCGCCTCGACGAGTCGGGCATCGTCTTCATCGGCGCCGAAGTCGAGGCCGGTGATGTCCTGGTGGGCAAGGTAACGCCGAAGGGCGAGACCCAGCTCACGCCGGAGGAGAAGCTGCTCCGTGCGATCTTCGGCGAGAAGGCCTCGGATGTGAAGGACACTTCACTCCGCGTGCCCTCGGGCATTTCGGGAACGGTGATCGACGTGCAGGTGTTCACGCGCGAGGGAATCGAGCGCGACAAGCGCGCGGCGCAGATCATTGACGACGAGCTCAAGGGCTATCGCAAGGACCTGAACGACCAGCTGCGCATCGTCGAGAACGACGCTTTCGCGCGCCTCGAAAAGCTGCTGATGGGCAAGACCGCCAACGGCGGCCCGAAACGGCTGGCGAAGGGCACGCGCCTGACCAAGGAATACCTGGAAGGCACCAACCGCCACGACTGGTTCGACATCCGGCTCGCCAACGAGGAGTCCGCGCGTCAGCTCGAGGCGATGAAGGAATCGATCGCGCAGAGCCGCGTCCAGTTCGACCAGATGTTCGAGCAGAAGAAGAAAAAGCTCACGCAGGGCGACGAGCTGCCGCCGGGCGTGCAGAAAATGGTCAAGGTCTACGTCGCGGTCAAGCGGCGCCTGCAGCCGGGCGACAAGATGGCCGGCAGACACGGCAACAAGGGCGTGGTGTCCAAGATCGTACCGGTCGAGGACATGCCGTACATGGCGGACGGAACGCCGGTCGACATCGTGCTGAATCCCCTCGGCGTGCCGTCACGGATGAACGTCGGCCAGATCCTCGAAATCCATCTCGGATGGGCGGCGAAGGGGTTGGGACATCGTATTGCCGAGCTGCTCCAGGTGGAGAAGAACACCGCGGAAGTGCGCAAGTTCCTGACCAAGATCTACAACGGCACCGGCAAGCCGGAGGATATCGAGTCGCTGGACGACCACGAGATCGGAGTGCTGGCCGAGAACTTGAAGGATGGCGTGCCGTTCGCGACCCCGGTGTTCGACGGCGCGACCGAGGCCGAGATCAAGGACATGCTGGAGCTTGCGGGCCTGCCGCGGTCGGGGCAGATCACCTTGCATGACGGTCGCACCGGCGAGGCATTCGATCGCCCGGTCACGGTTGGCTTCATGCACGTGCTGAAGCTCCATCACCTGGTCGACGACAAGATGCATGCGCGCTCCACCGGGCCTTACAGCCTGGTTACGCAGCAGCCTCTGGGCGGCAAGGCGCAGTTCGGCGGCCAGCGCTTCGGCGAGATGGAAGTGTGGGCGCTGGAAGCGTATGGCGCGGCGTACACGCTGCAGGAGATGCTCACGGTCAAGTCCGATGACGTCAACGGACGGACCAAGGTCTACGAGAACATCGTCAAGGGCGAGCACAAGATCGAGGCCGGCATGCCGGAGTCGTTCAACGTGCTGGTGAAGGAAATCCGCTCGCTGGCGATCGACATCGACCTGGAGCGATTTTAGGTGCCACGCAAAGTAAACACCTACTTTGCGTGGGTCAAGCTACCCGCAAAACGGCCACTCATTTGCCAACTGAGCCGGTCGATTTGCGGCGGTAAGACCTGGACACACCGCAGTAACACAGGAGTAACACGATGAAAGCATTGCTCGATCTGTTCAAGCAGGTCACACAGGAAGAAGAGTTCGACGCGATCAAGACCGGCTTGGCCTCGCCGGAAAAGATCCGCTCGTGGTCATACGGCGAAGTGAAAAAGCCGGAGACGATCAACTACCGTACCTTCAAGCCGGAGCGCGATGGGCTTTTCTGCGCCAAGATCTTCGGGCCGGTCAAGGACTACGAGTGCCTTTGCGGCAAGTACAAGCGGCTAAAGCATCGCGGCGTCATTTGCGAGAAGTGCGGGGTCGAGGTCACGCTGGCCAAGGTGCGCCGCGAGCGCATGGGCCATATCGAGCTCGCGAGCCCCGTGGCGCATATCTGGTTCCTGAAGAGCCTGCCCTCGCGCATGGGGATGGTGCTCGACATGACGCTGCGCGATATCGAGCGCGTGCTGTACTTCGAAGCGTACGTGGTGACCGATCCGGGCCTGACGCCGCTCAACCGCGCTCAGCTCCTGACCGAGGACGATTACCTCGCCAAGGTCGAGCAACACGGGGATGATTTTTCGGCGGCGATGGGTGCCGAGGGCATTCGCGAGCTCTTGAAGGCGCTCGAGGTCAACACCGAGATCGAGAAGCTGCGCAAGGAGCTCGAGACCACTGGCTCCGACACCAAGATCAAGAAAATCGCCAAGCGCCTGAAGGTGCTCGAGGCGTTCCACAAGTCGGGCATCAAGCCCGAGTGGATGATCCTCGAAGTGCTGCCGGTGCTGCCGCCGGAGCTGCGCCCGCTCGTCCCCCTGGACGGCGGCCGCTTCGCGACGTCGGACCTGAACGACTTGTATCGTCGGGTGATCAACCGCAACAACCGGTTGAAGCGTCTGCTCGAGCTCAAGGCGCCCGACATCATCGTGCGCAACGAAAAGCGGATGCTGCAGGAAGCGGTCGATTCGCTACTCGATAACGGCCGCCGCGGCAAGGCGATGACCGGCGCCAACAAGCGACCGCTCAAGTCGCTCGCCGACATGATCAAGGGCAAGGGCGGTCGTTTCCGCCAGAACCTGCTTGGCAAGCGCGTCGACTATTCCGGCCGCTCGGTGATCGTGGTCGGACCGCAACTGAAGCTTCACCAGTGCGGTTTGCCAAAGCTGATGGCGCTCGAGCTCTTCAAGCCGTTCATCTTCAACAAGCTGGAGACGATGGGGCTCGCAACGACCATCAAGGCAGCCAAGAAGATGGTGGAGAGCCAGGAGCCGGTGGTCTGGGACATCCTGGAAGAGGTGATTCGCGAGCATCCGGTGATGCTCAACCGCGCGCCGACGCTGCACCGCCTGGGCATCCAGGCGTTCGAGCCGGTGCTGATCGAAGGCAAGGCGATCCAGCTGCATCCGCTGGTGTGCACGGCGTTCAATGCCGACTTCGACGGCGACCAGATGGCCGTTCACGTTCCGCTGTCGCTGGAAGCGCAGATGGAAGCGCGGACGCTCATGCTCGCCTCCAACAACGTGCTCCTTCCGTCCAACGGGGAGCCGTGCATCGTGCCGTCGCAGGATATCGTGCTCGGCCTCTACTACGCCACGCGCGAGCTGATCGCCGCCAAGGGCGAAGGCATGTTGTTTGCAGATATCGCCGAAGTCGCGCGCGCCTACGAATCGCGGCAGGTCGCGCTGCACGCCAAGATCAGCGTGCGCATCAAGGAGGTGCTGGTCGGCGCCGACGGCGAGAGGACCGACAAGGTCACCCGCTATCAGACGACGGTCGGCCGCTCGCTACTGTCGGAGATTCTGCCGGCAGGGCTGCCGTTCGAGACGATCAACCGGCCGCTCAAAAAGAAGGAAATCTCGAAGATCATCAATGCGAGCTTCCGCCGCTGCGGCTTGCGCGAGACGGTGATCTTCGCCGACAAGCTGATGCAGGCGGGATATGCGCTCGCGACGCGGGCCGGGATCTCGTTTGCCGCCGACGACATGCTGATTCCGGCGGAAAAGCACACCATCATCGAAAAGTCCGAGCGCGAAGTGAAGGAGATCGAGGCTCAATACACCTCGGGTCTGGTCACGCAGGGCGAGCGCTACAACAAAGTGGTCGACATCTGGGGCCGCGCCGGCGACGACATCGCCAAGGCGATGATGAAGCAGCTCGGCACCGTGGAAGTGAAGGACCGCGACGGCAATATGGTCGAGCAGGAGTCATTCAATTCCATCTACATGATGGCCGACTCCGGCGCGCGCGGCTCCGCGGCGCAGATCCGGCAGCTCGCCGGCATGCGCGGACTGATGGCCAAGCCGGACGGCTCGATCATCGAGACGCCGATCACGGCCAATTTCCGCGAAGGCCTGAACGTGTTGCAGTACTTCATATCGACCCACGGCGCGCGCAAGGGTCTTGCCGACACGGCGTTGAAAACCGCCAACTCGGGTTATCTCACCCGCCGCCTGGTCGACGTGACGCAGGATCTGGTGGTCACCGAGGACGATTGTGGCACCAGCAACGGCGTGGCGATGAAGGCGCTGGTCGAGGGCGGCGAGGTCATCGAGGCGCTGCGCGAGCGGATCCTCGGTCGCTCCGTCGCCGCGGATGTCGTCAATCCGGAAACACAGGCGACGCTGTTCCATGCCGGCACTCTGCTCAGCGAAGACGAAGTCGAGCAGATCGAGGCGCTGGGGATCGACGAGGTCAAGGTGCGCACTCCCCTCACCTGCGACACGCGCTACGGCCTGTGCGCGACCTGCTACGGCCGCGATCTGGGCCGCGGGCACCTGGTCAACGTGGGTGAGGCGGTGGGAGTCATCGCCGCCCAATCCATCGGCGAGCCGGGAACGCAGCTCACCATGCGGACCTTCCACATCGGTGGCGCGGCGTCGCGGACGGCTGCGGCGTCGCAGCTGGAAAGCAAGTCGGCGGGCGTCGTGCGCTTCTCGGCGGCA
>JALZAO010000075.1:1337-6956 GCA_030948305.1 Pseudomonadota bacterium | reverse complement strand
GAACCTTCTTGGCATCCTCCTGCAGTTGCTTCGGCACTTGCTCGACCACCTGCAATACTCGTAACGGCCCGTTCGGGTCCGAGCTGTTTACCGGCACCACCACCCGCAGCAGCACCTGGTCAGGGGTCTCCTCGATGGCGGCAAACGTCTTCTGCACGCGAGCGCGTAGCAAGGCCTGCGGCGGCGGGGGCTCCGGCGTGGCCATCGATCCCGAAATGCCGCCGACGGCGAGAACGCCACCCGTGGACGAGAACAGTGCGGCCTCGTAGATGCCCGCTTGCTCGCTGGCGCGATTGAGATTCGCCACCAGTCCGCCGCGCTCGCTTTCCTCCAGCGTCAGCGCAAGCTGGGTGGCCTTGTTGGTTGTTTCCTTGAGAAGATATTCGAGCGCATTACGGCCAAGATTGAGTCCGCCTTCGAGCGCGCGATCGACGCGCACATCGAACCACGACTCGATGCTCTTGCCGAGAAATTGTATCGACACGCCGTAAAGCAAAGCTCCCGGCAAAACGGCGACGAGCGCGAACAACAGCACCAGCCGGGCAGCCAGGCGCGAACCGAAGACACCTGCCTTGAGATTCTTGCGCAGCCGCCAGAGCTGATAGGCGACGAGCGCCATGAGCACCGCGACCAGCACGCCATTGAGGACCACCAGCAAGGTGTAGTTCCCCGCAAACAACGAAGTGTTGGCGCTGGCCGTGGCGAGCAGAAACAGGAAAACCGTGCCCAGAACGGCGCAGCCCAGCACGACGTAGCGGATAAGACGAGGCGCGAGCACGCTGCTCACGGGACAAAGCTCCAGCGATACCATTCCGACTGCAACGACCAGTCGCGCGACGCCAGCGCATTGATCTGGAATGGCTTGGGAAGCTGCGCGACGTCGAGACGCAAGCGCACGGCGGCGTCGTAGCGCGCGCCCTTGACCAGCGCATCGTTGCGGACGACGGGGCGGGCGCCGACGCGCGACAGCAGGCGTTGCACCTCTTCGAGAGACTCGAGTTGCTGGCCCAAAAGCCCCGTGGTCAGGCGGTATTGACGCGTCAACGGCGAATACGTCAATCGATATTGAACCGTCAGTTGCGCGACCTTCTCGTCGAGCCAGTACCAGCGCGGCCGTCCAAGCTCGAATTCCAGAACGAAATAGAGCGACACGCCATTCTGCAGCGCCTCTTCCAGTGTTGGATTGAAGGCGACGTCGAACTGCGCGGTAAGGACGTAGTCGTCGTCGTCAGGAACCAACTCGGCAGACTGCACGCCGATTGTGTCGGCGCGAGCCGCCGCCACGATCGGCGGCAGCAGCGACAGCGCGACGCAAAGAAGGCCGAATACAAGACGGGACATTGGCGACATGCCGCGAGCGGCGTCGGGCCGCGCACAGGCTCTTTCGGAAGCAATCAGGTTTTCTGGAGGAGGGCGTAGAAAAACCCGTCGTGATTGTGCGCTGCGCCGGCCCCGGCTGGCAAGAGTTGTCCTCCGTCAGCGCCGACTTCGGCGGAGATCGCACATTGCGCTCGCGATGCGTCGCGGTGGTCCAGGACAAATGCGTCGATCTGACCCTTGTTCTCAGCGCCAAAGATCGAACACGTTGCGTAGAGCAGCTTGCCGTCTGACTTCAGACAGGGCCAGAGCGCATCCAGCAAACGCTTCTGCTGGGCGACGAATCCGTCGATATCGCTTTCGCGCCGCAGCCACTTGCCATCCGGATGCCGGCGTACGACACCCGATGCGGTGCACGGTGCATCGAGCAGGATGCGATCGAATGCGATGCCGTCCCACCACGCATCGGTGTCGGCTGCGTCGGCGGCGTGCAGCTGTGCCGTCAAGCGCAATCGCGAGAGATTGTCGGCTACCCGCTCGAGCCGCACCTCGTCATGGTCGAGTGCGACCAATTCGAGCTCGGCGAGCTCGGCGAGATGAGTCGTCTTGCCTCCGGGCGCGGCGCAGGCGTCGAGCACTCGCATACCGTCATGCGCATCCAGCAAGGGCGCGGCAATCTGGGCGCCGGCGTCCTGCACCGAAAACCGACCTTCGGCATAGCCTGGCAGATCCTCGATCCGGCGCGGCTCGGCAACGATCACCCCGGCCGTGCCGACCGGACTCGCGGCAATGTTCGCCAGCCTCAACGCATCGAGATACTCTTCGCGCGATGTTTCGCGGCAATTTACGCGCAGCGTCAGTGGCGGCCGGGCATTGCCTGCATCGAGAATCTCCGGAGCGCTGGCCGCATACTCCGCGAATATGCGATCGATCCACCACCGCTGATACGAATAGCGTCCTTCCGCATCGCTCGAGATCTCGTCGAGAAGGCTTTCGCGGCGGCGCTGAAAAGTGCGCAGAATAGCGTTGGTGAGGCCCTTTGCCGACGTGCGCTTCAGTTGACCGGTCGCCCGCACCGCACTGTCGACCACCGCATGAGCCGGCGCCGTGGTGTGAATCAGCTGATAGAGCGCCACCCACAGCAACGCTTCGATGCTCTGGTCGGTCAGACGATGCTCCGCGAGCATCCGCACCGCTGTGCGTACCTGACCCAGGAAGCGAAGCGTGCCGTACGTGAGCTCGGTGGCGAGAGCGCGTTCTCCCGATTTCGATGCGCCGGCCTCTTCGAGCGCGGCGCCCAACCCGACACCGGTGAGCACCCTGCGCACTGCCTTGGCCGCGATGCGTTGCGCTTGCTCCATCGCGGTGAGGCGAACCGCCTCTAGCGCACTAGCGCGAGCAGGCGGTGGATACGCTCCTCGGTCGGCGGATGCGTGCTGAAAAGTCCCGCGATGCCGCCGCCGTGCAGCGGATTGATGATCATCATTTGCGCAGTCGCCGGATGCGCTTCGGCTGTTTCCAGTGGCAGGCCCTTCGCATAGCGATCCATTTTCGCGAGCGCGTCAGCAAGGGCGCGCGGATCGCCGGAGATTTCCGAGCCTGTGCGATCGGCTTCGTATTCACGGCCGCGCGAGATCGCAAGCTGAATCAGCAGCGCCGCGATCGGCGCCAGGATCAGCACGAGGATTGCAAGTACCGGATTGCGATGGTCGTCTTCATTGCGCCCGAAAAACATGCCGAAGTGCGCCAGCGTCGAGATCGCGCCGGCGATCGAGGCAGTAATGGTGGACGTCAATATGTCGCGGTTTCGCACGTGCGCGAGCTCGTGGCCCAGCACGCCGCGCAACTCGCGCGCGGTCAGCAGTTGCAGGATGCCCGTCGTTGCTGCAAGTGCCGCGTGTTCCGGGCTGCGCCCGGTCGCAAACGCGTTGGGCTGCGCTTCGTCGATCAAGTAGACACGCGGCATCGGCAATCCGGCGCGGCCGGCAAGATCCTGGACGGTGGCATAAAGCTGGGGCGCCGATGTCGCGTCGACTTCGCGCGCGTTGTACAGCTTGAGCACCATCGTGTCGGAGTGCCAGTACGCCCAAAGATTGGTGGCCAGACCGAGCGCCAAAGCCAGCAGCATTCCCTGTGCTCCGCCCAGCACCGCACCCACCATGCCGAACAAGGCCATGATGGCGGCCATCAACAAGGTCGTTTTGAACCAGTTGCCGAACATCGTCGCCTCTCTACCCGAGGTTGCGGGTGTGGGTTTCCTGTTCCATTAGATGGTAGCGGACGGGTAATGATTCAACGGCTCGGGGCTTGCTCACGCTTGCTCCCGGCTTCTCCGTGCCCGCGCCTGGATGGTGCTCAATTGAGGGACGTCGTACCCACCCGGGTTCCGGTCTCGATCGGGTTGCCGGACAGGAAATCGGCTATGTTGAGGCGTCTGCCGCCGGCACGCTGCAGTTCGCGCACCGCGAGCGCCCCTTCGCCGCAAGCTATCACCAGGGCTGCGCCGTCCGCCCGGACGACGGTGCCCGGCGAGCCGAAGTGGCCCGCTGCGGGCTCTGATGACCAGATCTTGATCGGCTTCCCTCCCAGAACGGTAAAAGCGCCGGGGACGGGATTGAGCGCCCTCACCTGGCGATCGATGGCGAGTGCAGAGGACTGCCAATCGATGACCGCGTCGTCGCGGGAGATCTTGCGGGCATAGCTCGCGCCGTCTTCCTGCTGCGGGAGAGCCTCGACGCGGCCGTCGCGCTGAAGACGGATCAGCGTATCGACGATCGCTTCTGCGCCCACCGCCGCAAGCCTGTCGGTGAGGGTCGCCGCGCTGTCGCGTGGGCCGATGGACACCGCGCGCGCCGAGATCAGTGCGCCGGTGTCGAGCCCGGCGTCCATCTGCATGATGCTGACTCCCGTTTGGAGATCGCCCTCGAGCAAGGCGCGCTGGATCGGCGCCGCCCCCCGCCAGCGCGGCAGGAGCGAGGCATGAATGTTGATGCAGCCATGCCCTGGAGCCGCGAGGACGGGCTGCGGCAGGATCAAGCCATACGCCGCAACCACCAGCACATCGAGCGCGGCGGCGGCTAGCTCTGCCTGGGCGGCTTGATCGTTGAGCGTGACCGGCTGCAGCAGCGCCAAACCCCGCTCGAGAGCGAGCGACTTCACTGCGCTACGCGTGAGCTTGAGCCCGCGCCCCCGCGGCCGGTCGGGCCGGGTCAAGACGGTCACAACACGGAATCCGGCGCCGAGGATCACCGTCAACGCCGTTGCGGCAAACGGCGGCGTGCCGGCGAACCCGACTCGCAGAGCGGCTGCCAAGGTGGGAACGGAGTTGGGAACCGGAGGGGCTAAAGGCCGGACGGGATCAGCCCGCGAGCCGCTGTTTTTTCCGGAGTCGTGCCGACAGGCGTGCGCGTTTCAGCGCCGACAGATAATCGACGAAGACCTTGCCGATCAGGTGATCCATCTCGTGCTGGATGCACACCGCGAGCATGCCGTCGGTCGAGAGCTCGAACATCTCTCCACGCTCGTTTTGTGCGCGAGCCGTGATTTTGGCCGCCCGCGTGACCTTGTCGTAGTACCCCGGCACCGAGAGGCAGCCCTCCTCGCACTCCGTCTCGCCCTCCGCCGCCACGATCACCGGGTTGATGAAAACCCGAAGGTCGTTGCGCGCATCGCTGACGTCGATCACCAGCACCCGCTTGTGCACGTTGACCTGGGTCGCGGCCAGCCCCACGCCGGGCGCGCTGTACATGGTCTCGGCCATGTCGGCGACGAGTTTGCGGATGTCGGCGGTGACCGCAGCGACCGGCGAGGCGATCTTTCTCAGCCGGGAATCGGGGTACTCAAGAATGTCCAGAACCATAAATGCTTGCAAAATGCATACTCGGGATGCAGAATCACCCCTAAACCCTTATTTTGCGGCGGTTTAGGACACTTGCAAGTCCCTCGAGCGCCGCCTTTTGGAGAGGCCTCATGCGCCTAAAGTCTATCATAGCGCCCCTGCTGTTTTCGGCCTGCGTGTTGCCGTCCCTGCTCTCGGCGTCGCCCGCCCGGGCACAGGATCTCCAGCTCCAGGACAACCCACCCGACCGCTATACGGTGCAAAAGGGCGACACGCTTTGGGGCATTTCCGGAAAGTTCCTGAAGCAGCCCTGGCGCTGGCCCGAAATCTGGAGCATGAATCGCGACCAGATCAAAAATCCGCACTTGATCTATCCCGGTGACGTTATCGCGCTGGACAAGGTCAACGGCGAATGGCGTCTTTCCCTCGCGCGCCGCGATGGCGGGCCCGTCGGACCGCGACCC
>JALZAO010000075.1:0-1327 GCA_030948305.1 Pseudomonadota bacterium | reverse complement strand
CGCGTGGACAGCCTCGAGGGAGAGGCGATTCCGAGCATCCCGCCGGGCGATCTCGCTCCCTTCCTGTCGCTGCCGGTCGTTACCGACGCCGACGGCATTCCGGGCGGGGCCACGATCATTGCCGCCCGCGACAATCGCGTCGTGCGCGGCATAGGCGATTACGTCTACGCGCTCAACGTCGACGAGAAGTCTGGCACGCAGTGGTACATCTATCGCCCGGGCAAGGTGCTGCATTCTTTCGACAGCAACGAAACGCTGGGTTACGAAATGCGTTACCTCGGCACGGCCCGCGTCGATCGCTTCGGCGACATCGGCGAAGTCACCCGAATGGAGATCACCGCTGCGCGCGAGGAGATTCTGCTCAACGATCTGCTCCTTCCGGCTCCCCGGGAAGAACTGGTCAATTATGTGCCTCACGCCCCGGACAAGGTCGTCGACGGCCGCATCATCTCCCTTGGAAGCAATGCCGCGGAAGCCGGCCGCGGATTCATCGTCACCCTCGACCGGGGAACGCGCGACGGTCTCGAGGTCGGCCACGTGCTGGCGATTTATCATCCCACGCCGGTCATTGCCGATCCGCGTCCTTACGAGGGTCCCGACATCCTTGCCCGGTTTTTGGACCGGACACAGGTCATCGTGCCCCCGCAGCGCTACCTCAACATTCCTCCCGAGCGTTCAGGACTGGTCTTCGTGTTCCGGACGTTCGACAAAGTCGCCTACGCCCTGGTGCTGAACGCGGCCGAGCCGGTCGTCATCGGCGACCTGGTGCGCAAGCCCTAAATCCCGGCGGGTCGGAACGCGACCGATGGAGATCGACGCCCGCGTCGAGGCATGGGCGTCGCTGCAGCTTCTGCCGGGCGTGTCGGCACGCGTGCTGGCTGGCTTGCTCGAGGCCCTTGGCGGACCCGAGGAAGTGCGCGGCGCCTCTCGCTCCAATCTGGCCAAGCTCGTACCCTCCGAGGTCGCGGCGGCGATCGAACGAGGACCCGAGCCGGCGCTCCTCGAACGAACGCTATCCTGGATTGCCGAGCCGGAACACGCCCTCGTCGCGTGGGACGACGCCGACTATCCGCGCGCGCTGCTGACGATAAGCGACCCACCGCCGGCGTTCTACTACTGCGGCCGGCACGAGCTCTTGAACCGGCCATCGATTGCGATCGTCGGCAGCCGAAACGCGACGCCGCAGGGAATGGACAATGCCGGGTCGTTTGCGGCCGCGCTCTCCGGCGCAGGATTCACCATCGTCAGCGGACTTGCCCTGGGGATCGATACGGCGGCGCATCGAGGGGGCTTGAGCGCCGGCGGGAGCAGCGTTGCGGTGATCGGG